>CAZEIB010000075.1:0-9681 GCA_964511785.1 uncultured Oscillospiraceae bacterium | reverse complement strand
CCATTTGTCCATACTTCTAAAGTTAAACGATCATAGTCTGTAATTTGTCCAACACGAGTATCTTCAATGTTGTAATTAACTTTTCTAACGGGGCTGAAGATAGAATCGATAGGAATTACACCAATAGGCGTGTTCACTGTTTTATTTTTGTCAGAAGGCACATAGCCTCTGCCATTTTCAACAGTTAAACGAATATCTAATTTACCATTGTCACTTAAGGTGGCAATATGTAAATCAGGATTAATAATTTCTACCTGATCGTCAACAATAATATCTGACGCTTTAATTTCTTTAGGTCCAACAGCCGTAAGGGTTAATTCTTTAGGCTCTTGAGCATGGTTTTTAAGCACTAATTCTTTAAAGTTTAAAATTAGTTCCACTACATCTTCTTTTACCCCTTCAATAGTGGAGAATTCATGCTGTACCCCTTCAAGTTGAACAGCAGTAACAGCAGCACCTGGCAAAGAAGACAAAAGTACTCTACGTAAGGCATTACCTAAAGTATGACCAAAGCCACTTTCCAAGGGCTCTATCACAAATTTTCCATAGCTGTTGTTTTCACCTAGTTCAACACACTCGATTCGAGCTTTTTCTATTTCTACCATAAATAATATTCTCCCTTCATGAAAACATCGGCCGAGAAACTGACATCAGAATTAACGAGAATAGAACTCGACAATAAGGTTTTCCTGAACGGGCAAGTCAATATCTTCTCTAGTTGGTAGAGCAGCTATAGTACCAGTAAGCTCTTGAGCTTGAAAGGTGAGCCATTTAGGAAGAATTGCAATACCATCTTCACGAAGCACTTTAAAATGCTCGTTTTCTTTGGTTTTTTGTTTAACGGTAATCACATCATTCACATCTACTAAGTAAGAAGGAATGTCGACTCTTTTACCGTTTACCAGCACGTGGCCGTGCCCCACCAATTGGCGAGCATGACGACGGGTTTTTCCATAACCCAGTCTGTAAGCTACGTTATCTAACCTGCGTTCTAAAAGGATTAATAGGTTTTCGCCGGTAATTCCTTGCATGTTAGCAGCTTTTTCATAATAGCGCTCAAACTGTTTTTCCATAATACCGTAAACAAATTTTACTTTTTGTTTTTCTTTTAATTGCAAGCTATATTCGCTGGCTTTTTTTCGACGTCCGCCACCGGGATTACGGTTAGACTTTTTATTGCCGTACCCCATCATTGCAGGAGAGACATCTAAAGCCCTGCAACGCTTTGCAATTGGATCTGTATTTCTAGCCATAAGGGCAACCTCCTATTATACTCTTCTGCGTTTTGGTGGACGACAACCATTATGTGGAATGGGTGTAACGTCCTTAATCATATTCACTTCAAGACCTGCTGTTTGTAAAGAGCGAATTGCAGCCTCTCTACCAGACCCAGGGCCTTTTACGTATACTTCTACATTTTTAAGTCCAAATTCCATTGCGGCCTTTGCAGCAGTTTCTGCAGCAACTTGGGCAGCAAACGGGGTGGATTTTTTACTTCCACGGAAACCTAAACCGCCTGCACTGGCCCAACTTAAAGCATTGCCAGCAGTATCGGTTAAAGTAACAATGGTGTTATTAAAAGAAGAACTAATGTGGGCAGCACCGTTAACTACGACTTTTTTCTCACGGCGTCTGCGGGCTAGTTTCTTCACCTTGTTTTTAGGTGCCATTTATTCATCCCTCCGTGCCTAATGGGCAATTATTCATCATTATTTTTTCTTACCAGCCATTGTCCGTTTAGGTCCCTTACGGGTACGGGCATTCTGCTTGGTATTTTGTCCTCTTACAGGTAAGCTTCGACGGTGACGTACGCCACGATAAGAACCAATTTCCATTAAACGCTTAATGTTCATTGAAACATCTCTACGTAAATCCCCTTCAGTTTTTACATTGTGCTCAATGTATTCACGAAGTTTACTTACCTCTTGCTCGGAAAGATCTTTAATTCTAATATCAGGGCTGATTTCAGTTTCAGCTAAAATCTTTTGAGAGGTGGGCAGGCCAATACCAAAGATGTATGTTAAGCCAATTTCCACCCTTTTTTCTCTGGGCAGGTCTACGCCTTGAATGCGTGCCATGTGTGATAAACACCTCCAACTATCATTACTGTATAAAGTGGATTCATTAATTACTTGTTTTGTTGCACTTTGCAACGCCCTTTAGGGCATTTATATAGTAAAGCCTGTGGTTCACATAAAATGTGCAGCCGCCCACAATCTTAACTTTCCCATAACTATGTTATTGTACCATAAGTTATTTATAAGGTAAATAGCTTATGGTACAATTTTTCCTATTATCCTTGTTTTTGCTTATGTCTTGGGTTTTCGCAAATGACCATTACGCGGCCTTTTCTTTTGATGATTTTACATTTTTCACAAATTGGTTTTACTGAAGATCTTACTTTCATGGTGATTTCCTCCCTTATCCTTAGGTTATATCATTAACCCTTTGCTCTCCAAGTAATTCTACCCCTGGTTAAATCATAAGGAGAAAGTTCAATAGTTACTTTATCCCCGGGGTATATACGTATAAAGTTCATCCGCATTTTCCCTGAAATATGGGCTGTAATACGGTGTCCGTTAGGTAACTCTACTAAAAACATTGCGTTAGGCAGTACTTCCACCACCTGGCCTTCCATTTCTATCACGTCACTTTTGGACAATGGTACATTCCTCCTCATTTGTTTTTGGTTTAATCATATATCCTTTTTCTTCAAGGCCTTTTCTAATCTCATGGTTTTCGATAAGAATATTTTTCTCGATTTTTGCCGCTATCTCTTCTAACCAATGGGGTTTAGCCTTAATATGTTTAATGTTTTTCTTTTTTGGTTTTTCAACTTTATGGGTTTTCCCATCTGCAACAAAGGCTTGTTCCAAAGGGTTTTTAGCAAGAATAACAAAGTATCTCCCTTTATCTCTTCCTTGGGTTGATTGTACAATACGGCCTACTTCACATTCTTCAGCCCTCATGGACATCGTCCTCCCAAATAAAACCCGGTAATGTTAATATTTCAGGCAGCCCACTTTCATTAATGGCAATGGTATGCTCGTAATGGGCACATAAACTTTGATCCGTTGTAGTAAAAGTCCACTCATTGGGCATCTCTTCTACTTCCCAAGTTCCTAAAGTTAACATAGGCTCAATACAGATGGTCATCCCTTTACGTAAACGTGGGCCTCTTCCCGCTTCACCAAAATTTGGAATACTGGGATCTTCGTGAAGGCTTCTGCCAATACCATGACCGGTTAAGGCCCTTACCACACCCAGCTGGTTATTTTCGGCAAAAGATTGAACTCCATGGCCAATGTCACCAACGCGGTTTCCTGCTACGGCCTGCTTTGCCCCCAACCAAAAACTCTTCTCTGTTAATTCGATAAGTTTTTTTGCCTCAGGGCTGATGGTACCTATGCCTATGGTAAAGGCACTATCTGCCTGCCAACCTTCGTAAACTAATCCGCAATCAACGCTGATGATGTCTCCACTTTTTAGCTCTATCTGTTCACTGGGTATTCCATGAACCACTTCTTCATTTACACTAGTGCACAAGCTGGCAGGATAGCCATGATAGTTTAAAAAAGAAGGAATAGATTTTTGCTTTAAGATTAGTTCATGAGCATATGCATCTAGCTGCGCTGTGGTCATTCCGGCGGATACTACACGTTTCAACTCTTCAAGAACCGTATATAACTTTTCTCCTGCCACTCGCATTTTGTCAATTTGTTGAGGGTTTTTTATGTAAATCATGTTTATTCCCCTAACAACTGCAGTATATCTGCTAAAATCTCATTCATCGGCCTATCCCCATCAACAGATTTTAATAGTCCTTTTTCACTATAATAAGCTACTAAGGGAGCGGTTTGCTCATGATATACCTTTAAACGATTACGTACGGTTTCCTCTTTGTCATCATCCCGTTGGATTAATTTATCACCGCACTCACCACAAAGGGACTGATCTGCTATCATACTGGTATGATAAGTTGCCCCACATTTTAAACAAACCCGACGGCCGGATAAACGAGTAACCAATTTTTCATCAGCTACTTCAATATTTACCACTGCATCAATTTGGGTAATTTTACTTAATGCCTGTGCCTGTGGAACCGTTCTTGGAAATCCATCTAATAAGTAACCTTTTTTAGCATCTTCTTCTTTAAGCCGTTCTTCCACAATAGCAATAACCACTGTGTCCGGCACTAGTAAACCTTGATCCATATAGCTTTTTGCTTCAAGACCTACTTGCGTTTTTTCAGCAATGGAGCGGCGTAATATATCTCCGGTAGAGATTTGTGGAATATGAAATGCTTCACAAACCTTTTTTGCCTGAGTTCCTTTTCCTGCTCCAGGAGGCCCTAGGAAAATAATATTCATTTATGCCCCTCCTTTACTTTTTAACAGGTTTATCCATCATAGGCTTTAATAACTAAAGCCTATGATGGAGTTTTTTATAAGAATCCTTTGTAGTTTCTTGTTACCAATTGACTTTCAACTTCCCGCATAGTCTCAAGAGCTACGCTTACTGCAATTAACATAGAAGATGCAGCAAAGGGAATTTGTAAGCCTAAAGTATATAAGAAACTTGGGATAGTGGCTAGCACTCCTAAAAACAAAGCTCCGAATAAGGTTAAGCGATTACTGCTACGGGTTAGAAAATCAACAGTAGCTTTACCTGAACGGATTCCAGGAATAAGTCCCCCTTGTTGTTGGATGTTTTTAGCCATATCTTGAGGATTAAAGCTAATGGACTTATAAAAATAAGCAAAAGCAATAATTAACAAGAACATAATCACATTGTACCATACGGAGGTTTGGGTCATGTTTCTATCAAACCACATTCTTGCAGCACTGTTAGGGGCTACAAGCTGAACAATAGTGCCGGGAAAAGCCAAGAAGGAAGAAGCAAAGATTAAAGGTAAAACCCCTGTAGAGTTTACTTTTAACGGAATATGGGTGCTTTGCCCTCCATACATTTTTCTTCCAACAACACGTTTAGCGTATTGTACAGGAATACGTCTTTCCCCTAATTCTACAAAAGTAACTGCTGTTACAATAACCAAAGTAGCAATGATTACCCCCAGCAAACTAATCCAAGGCATAATACTAGATGCTGTAAAAGCAGTACCAAACAATTTTACAAATCCATTAAATAAGTTGGAGATAATTCCTACGAAAATTAGCAATGAAATTCCGTTTCCAATTCCTTTTTCCGTAATTTTTTCTCCAATCCACATGGCAAGAGCAGTACCTGCAGCCATACTCATACCAACCAAAACGTAGTTATACCAACCGGCTTTTACATAACTCATACCAGCGGCTAAACCAATGGCTTGAACAACTGCCAATCCAATAGCTACATATCTGGTGATACGGTTGATTTTCTTTTGCCCTTCTTCTCCTTCTTTTTGCATTCTTTCCAGTGCAGGGATAGCAATGGTTAGAAGTTGCATGATAATAGAAGCATTAATGTAGGGAGTAATTCCCATGGCCATAATGGTCATTTGAGAGAAGAAGTTACCAGTCATCATATCTACAACACCGAAAATGGGTAATGCAGATTTACCAGCATCAATAGCTTGACGAACAGCTGTATGGTCGATTCCAGGAGCTGCAATAACCCCCACTAACCTAAACACCAGTAACATAAAGAAAGTATACAACATTTTGTTGCGAATTTCTTTAACACGCCAAGCATTTTTTAATGTAGTAAACATGTTAAATCACCTCGGCTTTCCCGCCGAGAGCCTCAATTTTTTCCTTTGCTGCAGTTGTAAACTTGGTTGCCTTCACAGTTAAATTTTGGGTAAGTTCTCCGTCACCCAAAATTTTTACGCCGTCTAAGGTTCTTTTAATTAGGCCGGCATCAATGAGGGTTTCCCCGGTAACTACACTGCCATCTTCAAAAATGTTTAGGCGCTCTACGTTTACAGTAGCATATTTTTTAGAAAAAATATTGGTAAAACCTCTTTTAGGCACACGACGGGTTAAGGGCATTTGACCCCCTTCAAAACCAGGGGCTTTGCCACCACCAGACCTGGCGCGTTGACCTTTGTGTCCTTTACCGGAGGTTTTTCCCAATCCGGAACCAGCCCCACGACCCAAACGTTTTGGTGTCGTTGTAGATCCAGTAGCAGGTTTTAATTCATGCAATTTCATGGGCTATACCTCCTTTATTCATTCATTTCTTCCACTTGTACTAAATGGCGTACACGGAAGATTTGCCCTCTTATACAAGGATTGTCCTCTTTTATTACAGTGTGACCAATTTTGCGAAGGCCTAGGGCCTTTACAGTATCACGTTGAACTTTTAGGCCACCAATCAAGGACTTTTTTAATGTAATTTTCAATTTCATTGTAATGCCCTCCTTAGCCTAAAATTTCCTCAACGGTTTTCCCACGCATTCTGGCTACCTCTTCAGCAGAACGAAGAAGTTTTAAACCATTTAATGTGGCTTTTACGACGTTGATTTTATTGCTGCTTCCAAAAGATTTTGTACGAATATCTTGTACTCCTGCTAATTCAAGTACAGCACGGGTTGCGCCACCGGCAATAACCCCAGTACCTTCAGGAGCAGGTAACATCACAACTTTACTGGCACAAAAGTACCCAGTAACTTCATGAGGCAAAGTTGTTTCATTTAATGGAACAGTGGTTAAGTGTTTTTTTGCATCTTCCTCGGCTTTACGAATAGCTTCAGGGATTTCAGTGGCTTTTCCGATACCGGAACCAACTCTGCCTTTTTCATCTCCTACAACTACCAGCGCTGCAAAACGGAAGTTACGACCACCCTTAACAACCTTTGTTACGCGGTTAATTGAAACAAGTCTTGTTTTAAACTCGCTAGGTTGCTCATAGCGTTGCATAAGCTCTTCCTCCTTCTAATTAGAATTCTAGACCCGCTTCACGGGCACCGGCAGCCAATTGTTCTACACGGCCAGTATAGATATGACCGCCACGATCAAATACTACCGATTTGATGCCCGCTTGCAAAGCACGCTCGGCAACAAGCTTACCTACAAGTTTAGAGGCACCTTTTTTATCTACTTCCTCCAATTGTCCTTTTAATTGAGGGTCAATGGTAGAAGCAGCTACCAAGGTATGCCCTTTCATGTCATCAATAATTTGGGCATAAATGTGGTTTGAACTACGAAACACACATAAGCGCGGCATTTCAGGGGTGCCGCTGACTTTTTTACGTACCCGAGCATGACGGATAACGCGAATTTTGTTTCTATCAGGCTTGTTAAACATCTGCGTTCACTCCCTTTCTTATTTACCAGCTTTACCTTCCTTACGGCGGATGTATTCATTTTCGTACTTAATTCCTTTACCTAGGTAAGGTTCAGGCTTGCGTACGGCACGAATGTCAGCAGCAAGGTTTCCAACTACTTGTTTATTAATACCCTTTACTACAATTTTAGTAGCAGCGGGGGTTTCGAAAGTAACGTTTTCCGGTGCATTAAAAATTACTGGATGAGAATAACCAACGTTTAACGTTAATTTATTTCCATCAACTTGTGCACGGTAACCGGTACCTACCAGTTCTAAAGTTTTTGCATAGCCCTCGGTAACCCCAACAACCATGTTGTTTACCAAGGTACGATATAACCCATGCATTGCCTTATGTGGTTTTGCATCGGTAGGGCGTGTAAGAGTAAGAACACTATCTTCTTGCTCAATAGTAATATCACGGTTTACCACTTGAGACAGTTCCCCTTTAGGACCTTTCACTGTAACAGTGTTGTCTTGGGCCACCGTAACCGTCACGCCCGCGGGAATTGTGATCGGAAGCTTTCCGATTCTAGACATAAGCGCACCTCCATTGACGTGTCGGTTTATTACCAAACATAAGCCATCACTTCGCCACCCATGGCGATTTGACGAGCTTTTTTGTCGGTCATAATTCCTTTTGACGTACTGATAATAGCGATTCCTAACCCGCCTAATACTTGGGGCAAATCATTACATTTTGCATAAACCCGAAGTCCCGGTTTAGAAATTCGTTTTAATCCGGCAATTACCGGTTGATTTTTTCCATCTAAATATTTTAAAGCGATCTTGATGTTGTTGTGATTTCCATCTTTTACAACGTCAACAGCTTTTACATATCCTTCATCTAAAAGGATTTTTGCAATAGCCTTTTTTGCATTGCTTGCAGGCACCAATACATGATCATGTTTTGCAACTTGAGCATTACGAATACGAGTGAGCATATCAGCAACTGGATCGTTTACGAGCATGTGTTTGACCTCCTTCCGTTCTTTCCCCTCATTACCAACTAGCTTTACGTACACCGGGAATTTGCCCGGCATGAGCTAGTTCTCTAAAGCAAATACGACATACTCCATATTTACGCAATACCGAATGGGGTCTTCCGCAAATGCGGCAACGTGTGTAAGCACGGGTGGAGAACTTAGGCTCTCTTTGTTGTTGAATAATTTTACTTTTCTTTGCCATTTATTCTTCCTCCTTCCCTATTGTGCAAAGGGCATGCCTAAGAGTTTTAATAGTTCTTTGCATTCCTCATCAGTTTTTGCAGTAGTAATAAAAGTAATTTCCATCCCACGAATTTCTTCTACAGTGTCGTAGTTTACTTCAGGGAAGATGAGCTGTTCTTTAATGGCCAAGGTGTAGTTTCCTCTTCCATCAAAAGCTTTATTGGATACACCACGAAAGTCACGAACACGAGGTAGTGCGATGTTAATAAGTTTATCAACAAACTCGTCCATTCTAATACCACGCATGGTTACTTTAGTGCCAACGTTCATTCCCTCACGAAGTTTAAAGTTCGCTACACTCTTTTTTGCTTTAATTACAAGAGGTTTTTGTCCGGAAATAACACTAAGCTCGTTTACAGCAGCTTCAAATTTCTTTGGGTTATCCTTTGCATTACCTAATCCAATGTTAATTACTACTTTTGATAACTTTGGTAGTTCCATTGGGTTTTTATAGCCGAATTTTTGCTGTAAAGCAGGTACAGCTTCGGCTAAATATTTTTCTTTTAATCTAGTAGCCATGGGCTGACACTCCTTTACTGATCAATTTGAGCATCACATTTTTTACATACGCGAACGCTCTTCATTTTTTTAGTTCCATCTTTTCTTTCTACTTCGGCAATTTTATGTGCAATACGAGTAGGTTTAGAACATTTAGGGCAAATTAGCATTACGTTAGAGGCGTTGATTGCGCTTTCTTTGCTAATAATACCACCGGGTTCTCCTTGCATACGCGGTTTTTGATGTCTTTTCACCATGGCCACGCCTTCAACAATCACTCTGCCGGTTTTGGGAAAAGCAGTCATAACTTTGCCTTGCTTTCCCTTGTTGTCTCCGGAGATGACAACGACCTGATCTTTAGAACGAATATGCATAATCGTTACACCTCCTTATAGTACTTCGGGAGCAAGTGAAACGATTTTCATGAAATCCTTTTCACGTAGCTCACGAGCAACAGGTCCAAAAATGCGGGTTCCGCGAGGCATTTTTTGATCATTTATTATAACAGCTGCATTATCATCAAATTTTATATAGCTTCCATCGGGTCTGCGGCGATTTTTACGAGTACGAACGATAACCGCTCTAATTACTTCACCTTTTTTAACGGTGCCACCTGGGTTAGCGCTTTTTACGCTTGCCACAATAATATCACCAATGGAGCCATCACGGCGGAACGAACCGCCGAGCA
>CAZEIB010000074.1:5444-9745 GCA_964511785.1 uncultured Oscillospiraceae bacterium | reverse complement strand
AAAGACTGCTGCCTTTACTCTTAAGCGGTTTTTTTATAGGCCTGTCTATTGCATCAAAATGGATTGGCGCTTATGGGGCTTTTGGTTTGGCAGTTTTATTTTTTTGGACTAGTTTGAGAAATATTTCAATTGGCTTGAATATTGAAAAGTCCTCTTTACAAAAAGACTTTTCCAGCAATGAACTTTCTAATAACAAGAAAATAAATAAAGAAAAAGAAATTGACCCTGTAAAAATCTTTCTAATTACTTGTTTATGGTGTGTTTTGTTTTTTGTTATCATTCCTATTCTTATTTATACTTTATCTTATATTCCATATTTTGCCCCAAGTGGTGGGGTTACCTTAGAAAAATTAATAAATGCGCAAAAGTCCATGTTAAGTTATCATGGGAAACCGGGACTGGGAATGGATCATCCTTTTTATTCTCCCTGGTGGCAATGGCCAATTATCGGAAAACCTATGTGGTATTCATCCAGCACTGTTACCAATGGCATGGGATCTACTATTGTTGCCTTAGGAAATCCTGTTGTATGGTGGGCAGGGTTAGTGGCTGTGCTCATAACCATAGTCATGTTTATTAAACAACACTTGTGGATGGATGAGAAGAAACAGCTAATTCATATTGGCACCCGAAAAGATGATCCTTCCATTGCAATGGTACTAATTGCCCTTGCAAGCCAATATGTTCCTTGGGTACTGGTTCCAAGGGGCACTTATATTTATCATTATTTTGCCAGTGTTCCCTTTATTATTCTTTGTACCATTTTAGTCATAAAATGGATTACGGAAAAGCATCGAAAAGTCGGAAATATCCTTCTTTGGTCTTTGGTAGGGCTATCTTTTATTGCTTTTGTAATTCTTTTTCCTTATGCAAGTGGATTAAATGTACCTGTAGCTTGGCTTGAATTAGGGAAAAAAATATTTTCTTTTCCCCTTTACTATTAAAAAATGAAAGGAGTTGGCTTAATGTGTTAGCACAAACCCTAGCCTTTGGCCTGCACGGAGCAGAAGGCTTTCCTGTTCAAGTTGAAGTATTTATCACTAATGGTCTTCCTTCTTTTGATATTGTAGGTTTACCGGATGCTGCTGTAAAAGAAAGTAAAGATCGAATACGAGCCGCCCTTATGAACAGTGGCTTTCATATGCCAGTATCACGTGTTACAGTAAATCTAGCTCCTGCAGATATGAAAAAAGAAGGACCTGGGTTTGATTTGCCAATTACCATTGCTGTATTGTTGGCAAGTAAGCAAATAGAAGTATACTTACCTTTAGATGAAGTTCTTTTATTAGGGGAATTATCTTTAAAGGGAGAATTAGCCCCTGTAAGAGGAGTACTGCCAATGGTGATTGATGCTTATAACAAAGGGATAAGCAAAGTTATTGTACCAAAAGAAAATGGAAAAGAAATAGAATGTATTGAAGGAATCGAAGTTTTTACAGCAGAAAATTTAATTGAAGTCGTAAATCATTTAAATCAAACAACTTCTCTTCCTGCTCAAAAACAAAAAAATTATGAAACCCTTATTCAAAGCCGAAAAACTGAACATGACTTGGCCTATGTAAGAGGTCAGCTTATTGCCAGAAGAGCCATGGAAATTGCTGCTGCGGGAGGTCATAATATTTTGTTAATTGGGGTGCCGGGTAGTGGTAAAACCATGCTGGCACGTTGTTTACCCGGTATACTTCCTCAAATGACCTTTGATGAGGCACTGGAGACAACCAGACTTCACTCTATTATTGGCAGTTTACCCGAAGATGGGGGATTGATGAGTTTTAGGCCTTTTAGGGCTCCTCATCATAATGCATCACTAGCTGCATTAATTGGTGGCGGAGCCAATGCAAGGCCCGGTGAAGTATCTTTAGCTCATAATGGAGTATTGTTTTTAGATGAGCTTCCGGAATTTTCCCGAACAGCCTTAGAGTCCTTACGTCAACCTTTAGAAGATGGAATGGTATCTGTTACTCGTGTACAGGCACAAGCTCAATACCAATCAAGGTGTATGTTGGTAGCCAGTATGAATCCCTGTCCTTGCGGATTTTATGGCAGTAAAACAAAGCAATGCCATTGTAGTCCCCATGAAATTAGAAGGTATCTAGATAAAATAAGTGGACCTCTATTAGACCGAATTGATATTCAAGTAGAAGTAGATGCAGTATCTGTTAGCGAAATTCAACCAACTGGAAAAGAAGAAAGTTCTCATGTTGTACAACAGCGAGTACAAAAGGCACGGGAGACTCAGCAAAGAAGGTATAGAGTAGAAAAACAATTTTCCAACGCACAGTTATCTTCTGCGCAAGTAGAAAAATATTGTAAAATTGATGCTACTAGCCAGTTATTACTTGAAAAAGCCATGGAACGGTTTGGCCTTAGTATGCGTGCCTATAATCGAATATTAAAAGTAGCTCGTACCATAGCCGATTTAGATGGAAAAGAACATATTGGTTCTAACCATATTGCAGAAGCGATTCAATATAGAAACTTAGACGGAAAATACTGGAGGTAGTGTTTATGGGCTTAAATC
The DNA here is from genome assembly GCA_964511785.1 of uncultured Oscillospiraceae bacterium. Lineage (GTDB taxonomy): Bacteria > Bacillota > Clostridia > Christensenellales > Aristaeellaceae > CAYFQH01. The sequence goes on along the minus strand of CAZEIB010000074.1, from coordinate 7,224 downwards.
CTACTCTTTCCTACCTATGGATTTCCCTTTCGAAAATCCCTGCAAATAAAGGCTGGCAAATATATAACACCTATGGGGATTTTGTTAGGTTTTGGGAGGAGTTTTCTCCTAAAATGGAAAAAATTTTTGGTGGTGCTTTATATAGCCGGTTAATGAAAAATAAAAACATTACTTATTTAGAAGATGCTTTGGTAGAATTAGAAAAGAAGGCTATTGTATTTTTAACCTATGAAAGCTTACAGTATCCTCTTTCCCTTAAAAATATTCCTTATCCCCCCTTGTCATTATATGTTTCAGGCCCTATTGATGATTTTAAACACCCGTATCAAATTGCTATGATAGGTAGCCGTCATCCTAGCAGATATGGAGAAGAAACTTGTTTTTCTATTGCAAATTCCTTGTCTAAAAAAGGCGTTACCATTGTAAGTGGATTAGCTATGGGCATAGATGCTGCTGCCCACAGGGGAGCTTTAGAAGCAAAAGGCAAAACCATTGCAGTTCTAGGTAACGGATTAGATATTTATTATCCAAAATCCAATGAGGGTTTAATAAGAAAAATGAAAGAAGAAAAAGGGCTTATCATTACAGAATACGCTATGGGAACAGAGCCCATTGGCTATCATTTTCCTCAACGAAACCGTATTATTAGTGGACTAAGCAGTGCAATTGTGTTTGTAGAAGGAAAAATAAAAAGCGGAGGTATGGTAACAGTACGGCATGGGTTAGACCAAGGTAAGGAAGTGTTTGCTTTGCCGGGCGATATAGGGAAAATTGGCAGTGAAGGACCAAATATGATTTTACGAGAAGGAGCACGGATTATTACCTGTGCACAAGATATACTTGAAGACTTAGGCTGGACGGAACTATTATCAAAAAAATCTTCTTTTGATAATAAAAAGGCTGAGAGCAACTATACTCTATCTAAAGAGCAAGAAAAAATATTTCAATGTCTTTTAAAGGAAGAGTGTTCTTTTGAGCAGTTGGCAAAAAAATGCGACTTGAAAACAGATATATTAAGTGTAAACTTGACAATTATGGAAATAGAAGGAATAATTAAAAAATCACCGGGAAATACTTACCATATGGTGAATCATTGATTAATTAAAACGAATATATCAAAAATAGGGGGCTTATTGTGGCAAAAAAAGTAAAATTGGTTATTGTGGAATCACCTGCAAAAGCAAAAACCATTAGTAAATATTTAGGAAAAACTTATAAAATTGAAGCTTCACAAGGCCATGTGCGAGATTTGCCCAAATCTCAACTTGGAGTAGATACGGAAGCAGATTTTGAAGTTAAATATATTACAATACGTGGTAAGGGCGATATTATGAGCAAAATTCGTAAAGAGGCAAAAAAAGCTTCTCAAATTTTGCTAGCCACAGACCCTGATAGAGAAGGAGAGGCTATTTCTTGGCATTTAGCTCATATGTTGAAAGTTGACCTTGATTCCAACTGTCGAGTTGAATTTAATGAAATTACTAAAACCGCTGTAAAAGAGGCTATGAAGAACCCGAGAAAGATAGATATGGATCGGGTCGATGCTCAACAAGCCAGAAGAGTGCTGGATCGTTTAGTAGGTTATAAAATTAGCCCATTACTTTGGGCTAAAATTAAAAAAGGCCTGTCTGCAGGTCGGGTACAAAGTGTAGCCACAAAAATGATTGTTGAAAAAGAAGAAGATATTCGTAGTTTTATTCCCGAAGAATATTGGGACATTCCAGTAAAAATTTCTGTAAACACAGATAAAAAGAAAAAGAATTTATTAGCTGCAAAACTT
>CAZEIB010000074.1:0-5420 GCA_964511785.1 uncultured Oscillospiraceae bacterium | reverse complement strand
CAAAAAAGTGGCTATTACCAATGAACAAGAGGCACTAGCAGCTAAAGACAGAATTGAAAAAGCTGAATTTACTATTACTAATGTAAAAAACGGAGAAAAAAGGAAGATGCCCGCGCCTCCTTTTATAACTTCTACCTTACAGCAGGAAGCCAGTCGCAAATTGGGGTTTTCTACAGCAAAAACCATGCAAGTGGTACAACAGCTATATGAAGGAATTGACCTTAAAAAAGAAGGAACACAAGGGTTGGTTACTTATATCCGTACAGATTCTGTTCGAATTAGTGAAACAGCTTTAGAGGCCGTAAGAGAATATATTCCTAAAAAATTCGGATTAGAATATTTGCCAGAAAAAGCCAATGAATATAAAGGAAGAAGAAATGCTCAAGATGCCCATGAAGCCATCAGACCTACTGAAGTGGACAGAACCCCTGAATCAATTAAAGAGTCTTTAACTAAAGATCAATATAAGCTATACAGGCTTATTTATTTGCGTTTCCTTGCTAGCCAAATGAAGCCAGCAGAATACAATACTTTTACCGCCGAAGCTTCCGGAAACGGTATTGGCCTTCGGTTTTATGCAGAGCAAAAAAGATTTTTAGGATTTACTTCTATTTACGAAGAAGTGATTGAAGACCAAGAAACCATTAAAGAAAGTAATATCCCAACAGTGCTGTTAAATGATCCTGTTAGCGTTGAGGAAATAGATCCTCAACAACATTTCACACAACCTCCCCATCGGTTTACCGATGCTTCTTTAATTAGGGCCTTAGAAGAAGAAGGGATAGGACGACCCAGTACCTATGCCCCTACTATTACCACCATCGTTACTAGAGGTTATGTAACCAAGGAGAAAAAGCGGCTTTATCCTACGGAACTTGGAGAAATGGTAAATCAGGTAATGGAAGAGTATTTTGCCCCCATTGTAGAAACCCAATTTACTGCCAACCTTGAAAGTGAATTGGATATGGTGGAAGAAGGGAAAAAAGAATGGAAAGATGTGTTGCGGGAATTTTATCCACCTTTTGAAAAAATGTTGGAAAAAGCGGAAAAAGAAATTGAAAAAATTGAAATTAAAGATGAAGTTAGCGATGTAGTATGCGAAAACTGCGGTGCAATGATGGTTTATAAAATGGGAAGGTACGGAAGGTTTTTAGCCTGCCCTAACTTTCCAGAATGTAGAAATACAAAGCCTATTATTACATATATTGATGTAGATTGCCCTAAATGCCAAGGGCGTTTAATGGAAAAAATCAGCAAGAAAAATCGTAAATTTTATGGCTGCGAAAACTACCCTGAATGTGATTTCGTTAGTTGGGAAAAACCTGTTGTTGAAAAATGTCCTGTATGTGGAAGCTATATGACAGAAAAACGAAATCGAAAAGGGGAAGTTTGGCATATTTGTGCCAATGAAACCTGTAGGCATAAAATTGAAGTAACACCATTGGAAGAGGAAGAAAGTGAATAATGGGAACAAAGGTAAAAGTAATTGGAGCAGGGTTAGCCGGCAGTGAAGCTGCTTGGCAGTTGGCTCAACAGGGAATACAAGTAGAACTGTATGAGATGAAAAGTCTTCAAAAAAGTCCTGCCCATGAATCAGAGGATTTTGCTGAACTGGTTTGTTCAAATAGTTTGCGCTCTGACAGAATAACCAATGCAGTAGGTCTTTTAAAAGAAGAAATGCGACTGTTTCATTCGCTGATTATGGAAGCCGCAGATGCAACAAAAGTTCCTGCCGGAGGAGCCTTAGCTGTAGACAGAAAGAATTTTTCTGCCTACGTAACTCAAAAAATAAAGAATCACCCTTATATTAAAATTATTGAAGAAGAAATTACCCATATCCCCGCAGGACCTACCATTATTGCCACAGGGCCTTTAACTAGTGAAAGTCTATCCCAAGCCATATTTTCATTGTGTGGGAATGAAGGGTTGCATTTTTATGATGCTGCTGCTCCTATTGTATTTAAAGACTCTTTAAATATGGATACCATATTTAGGCAATCCAGATACGATAGGGGAGACGATTATTTAAATTGCCCCATGACAGAAGGCGAATATTTTAACTTTGTAGATGCTTTAATTGAAGCTGAAACAGTAAAGATACAAGGTTTTGAAGAAAAAAAAGTCTTCGAAAGTTGTATGCCTATAGAAAGTATTGCTAAAAGAGGAAGGCTGTCTTTGGCTTTTGGACCAATGAAACCGGTAGGCCTAACAAATCCCCATACAGGAAAAGAAGCTTTTGCTGTAGTACAGTTAAGGCAAGACAATGAAGAGGGAACTCTTTTTAACTTAGTTGGTTTTCAGACAAGGCTAACCTTTTCGGAGCAAAAAAGAGTTTTTGCCATGATTCCCGGTCTTGAAAATGTAGTATATGCAAGATATGGGGTCATGCATCGAAATACCTTTTTGCAAAGCCCCGGGTTTTTAAATCAACAGTTTCAAGTAATACATGAGCCAAACACTTATTTTGCCGGGCAAATTACTGGGGTGGAAGGATATGTGGAAAGTGCAGCAAGTGGATTACTGGCGGCTTTTTATCTAGGAAGAAAACTGCGGGATAAATCTCAAATTCTATTTCCGCGTACAACAGCCTTAGGGGCATTAGGATATTATATTCAAACGCCTAGAAAAGATTTTCAGCCAATGCATATTTCTTTTGGATTAATAGAAGACTTGCCTAGGGTACCAGGGGAGAAACCTGTTAAAAATAAGTTGCTAAGATATGAAGCTATTGGAAAACGAGCCTTAGAAACATGTAAAGATATCATAAAACAAGATCAGTCTTTATAATCATAACAGACTTAATAAAAGGAGGGAAATTTCATGAAAAAAACAATAGCACTTTTGTTGGTTATTTTGCTTACGATATTGTTATTTCCTTTTAATATTATTGCTGAAGCAGTGTTTATGTCGCCTAAAGAGTTTCTTGCTTCTTTACAGAGTCAGAACCCTGGCCAAATAGGAAAAGCATATCAACTATTTACTCCTGAGCTACAAGATCAAATAAAAAAAGAAGATTTATATTCCCTTTGGGAACAAATCACTTTTTTAGGTGGAGAGTTACTATCTATTGAAGAAGTATCTACTGAAGAAAAAAACCAATATGTTGTACATACTTTAAAATTAAATATGGCAAAACAAAACCTTTTGTTCATGGTTACTTATGATGAAAAAGAAAATATTGCAGGTTTTTTTACTTCTATAGCTCCAATTGAAAAAGAAAAAACTGCTTTACCAGATGATGTCATTGAAATTGAAGTAACCATCGGAAATGAGCCTTGGAAACTTCCGGGAATTCTTACATTGCCTAAAGAAGGAAAACAGGTTCCTGCTGTTGTTTTAGTCCACGGTTCGGGCCCTAATGATAAAGATGAAACCGTTGGAGCTCTTACTCCTTTTAAAGATATTGCTTGGGAATTGGCGAAGGAAGGGATTGCCAGCATTCGCTATGATAAACGGACAAAAGTTTATCCAAATGAAATTCTGGAAATGGAGGAAGGTAAGTTTACCGTTGAAGAAGAAACCGTAACAGATGCTATTGAAGCCGGAAAAAATCTTAAAGAACATTCATTTGTTGATGAAAATAAGATGTTTGTGATTGGGCACAGTTTAGGGGCTATGGTTGCACCTAATATTACAGAATTAGCAAAAGATGAGAATGTGTTTTTTGCAGGGATGGTATTGTTAAGTGGAAGTCCTAAAACTTTAACTGAAATACAAATTTATCAAAATCAGTTTGCTTTAAAGCAAATGGAAGGGCAAGTAAGTGAAGAAGAATTAGAAATAGCTAAAAACCTTATTACAGAAGAAATCCAAAAATATGAAAAAATTAAAAAGGCTGAAAAGCCAGACAATCAATTGGTTTTTGGCTTAAATTCAAATTATATTCTTGATCTGGAAAAGAGAAACCCTGTTAATGCAATCAAGGGCCTTCAACTTCCTACCTTGATTATTCAAGGAGGAAAAGATTTTCAAATACCGGTTACATTAGGAATAGAGGCATGGCAGGAAGCACTTGAAAAAGAAAACTATATAGAATACCACCTCTATCCTGAGTTGAACCACAATTTAGTAGAATTTTTAGGGAGTGAGGAAGTACGCTACACCCTATTAGAATACAACACCCCAGCTAAAGTAGATAAAAATTTACTGGCTGATTTGATTAAATTTATTAAACAATAAGGAGGAAGAAGTATGGGGCTAAAAGGAACTACAATTTGTGCTGTAAAACGAAATGGAGTTACTGCCATTGCAGGTGATGGACAAGTAACCATGGGGGAAGCCACCATTTTTAAAACCACAGCAAAAAAATTAAGAAGATTATATAACAACGAGGTTGCCGTAGGATTTGCAGGCTCTGTTGCTGATGCATTTACCCTATGTGAACGTTTTGAGGATAAACTATCTCAAACTGGTGGAAATCTTGAAAGGGCAGCTGTTAATTTGGCTCAAGATTGGAGAGCAGATAAAGTAATGCGCCAGTTAGAAGCTATGATGATTGTTGCCAATAAGGAAAGCATGCTTATTTTAAGCGGTACAGGAGAAGTAATTGAACCGGACGATGGAATTGCAGCTATTGGATCAGGGGGAAACTATGCTATGGCCGCTGCAAGGGCTTTAATGACCAATACAGACTTATCCGCCGGAGAAATTGCCAGAAAATCTTTAGAAATTGCTGCAGCAATTTGTGTATACACTAACAACAATATCATTGTAGAAGAAGTGTAAGGAGGAGTAGAAATGATTGAACTTACACCAAGACAAACAGTAAAAGAGTTAGATCGTTATATTATTGGCCAAAATGAGGCTAAAAGAGCAGTAGCCGTTGCCCTACGCAATCGGTACAGAAGAGCTAGTTTACCTGAAGAAATGCGTGAAGAAATTAGTCCAAAAAACATTTTAATGATGGGGCCTACCGGCGTTGGAAAAACAGAAATTGCACGCAGATTAGCTAAATTGGTAAAGGCTCCCTTTGTAAAAGTAGAAGCGACTAAATTTACCGAAGTTGGCTATGTTGGAAGAGACGTTGAAAGTATTGTAAGAGATTTAGTTGAAAATGCTATTCGTATGGTGAAAGATGAATACAAAGAAAAAGTTAAAACAAGGGCCAGTGTATTAGCAGAAGATCGACTGGTAACCTTACTACTAAATCCTCCTAAAAAAAGTGGCGCCAATCCATTGGAATTTCTTTTAGGAAAACCTAAAGATCAACAGGTCCCTGGAGAAGAGCAGGAAGCCCTAAAAGGAAAAAGAGAAGAAATTCGTATTCAACTAAAGAATGGTGAGTTGGAAGATAGAGAGTTGGAAATTGAAGTAGAAGAAACCCTCCCACAATTAGAAGTAGGGGGTAGTTCTATTAGTATTGGTGATATGATGGGAGGGATGATGCCTCCAAAAATGAAAATTCGCCGAGTGAAGGTATC
>CAZEIB010000073.1:0-9811 GCA_964511785.1 uncultured Oscillospiraceae bacterium | reverse complement strand
AAAAATTTGGAAAAGAAAGTTTTTCCCAGCGCCTTATAAAGATGCGTCAATCTGGTTTTTTTGATATTGCCCTTTTCTTTTTGATGATTGCCTTGGTACTTTTAATTGCTGGGGGCGTTGGGCAAATCATTTACAACAGTAAAGTAGGGGTGGTTGCAGGAGAAATACATACCTACGAGTTTAAACAATCCCTTGGCATTTTATCTGGAAACTTCAAAATTTACCTAAGTTTTGGTATAGTTATTTTAATTGGCATGATGGTTTCTTTAATCTACATGTATTTTATTTCGCCCATTGTAAGGGTTGATTATGATTTGCAAAAAGTACATAAAGGATTTCGCATTACTGCGCAATATGCTTTGGCCATTTTTGTAACGTTAATCTTTTTATTTCCCATTTACTGGATGATTGTTTCTTCTTTAAAAACCAGTGAAGAATTGCTGTTGTCGGTTCCCACCTTATTTCCTAAAGAAATACAATGGCAAAATTACCCCAATGTATTAAACCGTGCGCCCTTTTTTAAATATGCTTATAATACCTTGGTTACAACAGTGTTTACTATGCTGGGGCAAGTGGTTATTGGGGTACTGGCTGCTTACGGGTTTTCTAAAGGGAGTTTTAAAGGGAAAAATGTATTGTTCCTATTTATTTTAGGGGCTTTAATGATTCCTATTCAGGTAACTTTTATTCCTATTTATGTAATGGTTTCAAAAGCCAACTGGATTAATACTTTTGCAGGGTTGATTGTACCTAACTTAGTATCGGCCTACTTTATCTTTATGCTTCGTCAAACCTTCATGTCTGTAGATGATAGCTATCTGGAAGCGGGTAAAATTGATGGTATGGGTAGAATAGGTTCAATATTCAATGTGCTCATTCCCATGAGCCTACCTACTGTGATTACGGTAAGTATTATTTCCTTTATTGATGGATGGAATAGCTATTTTTGGCCTAAAATGGTAGCCCCTTTGGAAGCGCGCCGAACCATTGCCGTTGGGGTAGTACGCTTAAGGCAAACCTTTGCCGGGCTTGAAGTGTCTAACTATAACGAAATTATGGCAGGTGCCGTAATGGCCATTATTCCTATTGTAATATTGTTTTTTGTACTTCAAAAATACATTATGACGGGAATGAGCAAGGCTGCAATGAAATAAACAAAAAGGCAAGGATTTCCTTGCCTTTTTTAGTAGGAGAAATAGAATGAAAAATAGAGAAAAAAGATTCATCGGGTTTTTGCTAATGGTTTTACTTTTGTTTAGCACAACTTTACTTGTTATAGCTCAAGATGGTTATGAGCAGGTGATGGATAGAAGAGAAGATGAAGGAAAACTTACGGCAAGATTTTTATGGCTAGGGGAAACAGGGGTAAAAGAAAAATCAGGGGACAGCACCATTTTAACTTCTCCTGAAGGAAAAGTGATGGTCATTGATGGTGGACATCCCAGCGTAGGGGAAGAGGTGGTAAAAGCCCTTCATACCATGGGGATAAGTAAAATTGATTATTTAGTAGCCTCTCACCCACATATTGATCATGTAGGCGGATTTCCAGCACTCATTGAAAACTTTGAAATTGGTGCTTTATATACCTCCAAGGTAACTTATGACAGCTCTTCTTACTACAATGCCTATTTAAATGCTACCAAAGAAAAAGGATTGAACCATATTTTTTTAGAAGAGGGAGATGAAATTGCCTTTGGAGAAAATGTGATCGTAGATATTTTTCATCCAGGCAAAGAAATTGTGTACCCTGACGATTATCCGGAAAAATCCACCACTTTTTTAAATAATCATTCTTTAGTAATGAAATTTACTTATGAGGATTCTACCTTTTTGTTTGCAGGAGATTTGTACACAGGTGGAGAAAAAGAAGTAGTGGCAAAATATGGAGAAAAACTAAAAAGTGATGTACATAAAGTCAATCATCATGGTGCCAATACTTCTTCCTCTAAAAAGTGGCGTGATGCAGTAGATATGAAAATTGCCGTAATGATTCATGAAGGGATTGCCGATATTGAGATTGGGAAAAGGTACAATAAAAATGAAAGTACCCTGTACCATACTTTGCTAGATGGTACAGTAAAAGTTTCTACTACGGGCAATGGAGAGTATGAAGTGTTAACCGAAAAAGAGCGGGAAACAGAGATGTTTGACAAATAGGACTTGTAAAAAGGGGAAAAGAGTTTAGTTCTTTTCCCCTTTTTATAGAGATTTATTCAATATGTTTTTTTCAATGAGGTTTACAAAGGCAGTGCCTGCAATAGATAAGGGGTTGTTTTTTGGTCGTATCATTCCAATATGCCTTGGAGGAATGGGAGGGTATAAAGGAATTTCAAAAAGGTCGTCAGATAACTGATCTTCTACAAACTCTTTTATCACAAAGGCCAAACCTAAATGAATGCGAGCAAACTCCAGTAAAAGGCCACTTGCTCCAAGTTCAAAAGCAGGATTAAAAACAATGCCCTGGCTTAGTCCATACTCATTAATATGCTTTCGGGTAATACTGATGGGCTCTAACATTAAAAGAGGATATTGCTGTAAATCAGCAGGATGAAGGCCTTTTTTTAAAAACTGATACTCTTTAGAGCCGATTAACACATCATGAATTTGATAACAGGGAGTGATGAGTAAATCCTTTCTTTCTTCAATAGGCAGGTTAATAAAACCTAAATCTACTTCTCCTTTTTCCAAAAGGACCAAGGTTTCCTGAGTAGGGCGGTTGGTAACCTGCAAATGAACCTTTGGATAAAGTTGATGGTACTGCTGTAAAAAAGGCAATAAAAAGCCTGCGCTTAAAGTATCGCTGGCACCAATACGAAGAATGCCTTCTTCTAAATGATGCATTTTAAGCAATGCTTTTTCCCCTAAAAGCAAATGCTCAAAAGCTTTTATAATATGCTGATAAAGAACTTTTCCTTCAGGGGTGGGAAGGGTGCCGGATTTACTTCTGATAAAAAGTGGAAAAGAAAATTGTTTCTCCATTTTTTTAATGGCCATACTTACCGCAGGCTGACCAATATGGAGTTTTTGAGCAGCAGCAGACATGTTACCCTCTTCCATAATGGCAACAAAAATTATGTACTGATCTAAAGAAATACTACCTAACATACAATCACCTATCAATTAAAATGATAACAAATATAATTATAATCAATTTTACTTATGTTTTCAATAAGAGTATAATAAAAGCATCAAAGTTTCGATAGGTTTTGTATTAAAGAAACTTTACGAAAGGATGCGAATGGCTATGCGATGTAGTGGAACTACAGCCAGGGGGATTAGAACCCCCATCATTTCTTCAGGAGATGATGTAGAGAAAATTGTAGTTGACAGTGTACTAACGGCAGCTCAAACAGAGGGATTTACCTTGAAAAACCGAGATATTATTGCCGTAACGGAAGCCATTGTGGCAAAGGGGCAAAAAAATTTTGCTACAGTAGACCAGATTGCTAAGGATGTTGCTCAAAAGTTTCCGGAAGGGGAAGTGGGGCTTACTTTTCCTATTGCCAGTAGAAACCGCTTTTATAATGTGTTAAAGGGCATTGCAAAGGGAATGAAAAAGGTATATATCCTTATGTCTTACCCTACAGATGAAGTGGGTAACCCCATTGCAGAAGAAGAAGTGGTATATGAAAAAGAGCCTCATCTAAAAGACAGCCTTTTATCCTATGAAGACTTTAGAGAAAACTTTGGCACCTATCTACATCCTTTTACAGGAACGGATTATATTGAATTATATAAAAGCCTTGGGGATCATATTGAAATTTGGTTTAGTAAACGGCCTACAGATATTTTGCGCTTAACCCAAAATGTGTTGGAATGCTCTATTCACACAAGGGACAGAAATAAACAAAGACTTTTAAAAGCAGGAGCAAAAAAAGTATATACTTTATGCGATGTGCTTAGTAAGCCCATTGACGGAAGTGGCTATAACCCGGATTATGGGGTACTGGGTTCTAATATTTCAACAAAAACTACCTTAAAGCTATTTCCCAGAAAAGATCAAGGGTTATTAGAGAAAATACAGCAAAGTATTTTTGAAAAAACCGGTGTTCGAGTAGAAGTAATGGTTTATGGCGACGGAGCTTTTAAAGACCCGGTATGTGGTATTTGGGAGTTGGCAGACCCTGTGGTTTCTCCAGGCTTTACCAAGGGCCTTTTAGGCACCCCCAACGAGCTTAAGTTAAAGTATGCTGCAGATGAAAACTTCGGCAGTCTATCTAACCAAGAGAAAGAAAAGGCAGTGAAAGCTTTAATTGCAGAAAAGGCTAAAGATGGGAACGGCTTTGCTGAAGGAACCACCCCAAGACGTTATACCGACCTTTTAGGTAGTTTATGTGATTTGGTTAGCGGTAGCGGCGACAAAGGAACCCCTGTGGTATTAGTGCAAGGTTACTTTGACAATTATGCAGATCAGTAGTGAAATACAAATAAAAAACAAAAGAGGGAATATCAGTGTTTTCTAGCCAAAAGAAGGGGTAAAATGTTAAGGAAATGCGTTAAATTTGAAGATTGTATTGCCATTTCTTGCAGAATTTGCTATATTATACCTTAAGATTCATATTATTTTTGGAATAGACGCAGTAGCGTTTATAATATTTAGGAGGTGCAACCCATTATGAAAAAATTCCTTTCCTTACTATTGGTTCTGATGATGATGGTTCCTGCATTTGCTTTTGCTGAAGGTGAAGCTTCCGGCAAGCTAGTTGTTGGAGATATCAGTGAACTTAGCGGAACCAACATTTTCACGACTGCTTGGGGAAATAACGCCAGCGATAAAGCTGTTCGTGATTTAATTTTTCCATTGGACACAGTTGTATACACTAGAAACGCAAAGTTTGAAGTAAACCCCACCGTTGTTAAAGAGTTTAAAGCCGAAGAAAATGAAGATGGCACCAAAACTTTTATTATGACCCTTAATGAAGGCTTAGTATACAACGAAGGTACTGCTATTACTGCAAAAGATTATCTTTTTGCTGCTTTGCTAACTTCTTCCAGAGCTTTTGATGCCTTAGGCGGTACAACCCCTACTTTAACAGAAGTAGTAGGCCAAGAAGAATATCGCGGTGCAGATGAAAAGGCACCTATTGTAGATGTTCCCTTTAAAGGTCTTCGTTTGATTGATGATTATACTTTCTCTGTAACCATTATCGCTGAAGAACTTCCCTATTATTATGATATTGCTTATGCTGCATTTACTCCTTACCCAATGTTTGTTATCGCTCCTGATGCAGACGTGAAGGATGATGGAGAAGGTGCCTACATTACTGGTGATTTTACCGTTGAAAACCTGGAAAAAACCATCAACGATCCTAAAACCGGTTATCGTTTTGCACCAATGGTTACAGCAGGCCCTTATAAATTTGTAAGCTTCGACCCAGCTACCAAAATGGCTACTGTTGAGGCCAACCCTCTATATCCCGGAAACTATACCGGTGCAAAGCCTCAAATTAAAACCATTGTGTATACCTTAGTTAAAGAAGAAACCCAACTTGAATCTTTACGCACAGGTGCTGTTGATATTATTAAAGGCATGAGCGGAAAAGACATTGGTATTACCATGGATATGGTTGAAGAAGAAAATGAAAAAGCCGGAGAAGAGAAGTTTACTTTTTATAACTATCCTCGTGCCGGTTATGGAAAAATTGCTTTCCACTGTGACTTCTTCCCAACGGATTCTGTTGCAGTTCGCCAAGCTTTGGCCTTATCTTTAGATAGACCAGAATTTGCTCGTCAATATTCTGATGGATATGCCCAAGTGGTTAACAGCCGTTACGGCGTAGCTCAATGGATGTATTTTGAAAATGCAGAAGAAATAGAAGCTGCTTTAGATCCTTATACTATGGATTTAGAAAGAGCGAAAAGCTTGCTGATTGAAGATGGCTGGGTATATGCTGAAGATGGTAGCGACTATGTAGAAGGCATCCGTTATAAAGAAATTGATGGAGAATTTAAACCATTAATCATTAAATGGGCCGATACTGATAACTCTGTAGCACAACTTCTTCGTCAAATGTTGCCTGAAAACTTGGCTCAAATTGGCATGGGCTTAGATGCTCAAGTAGTTGACTTCCCAGTTATGTTAGAAGGTCTATACCGCAACAGCGGCGAACCTACCTTTAACATGTTTAACCTAGGAACAGGCTTTAGTACTGCCGACTCTCCTTGGTTCTACTACGATACGAACCCAGAGTTCTTTGGCCAATATAACTCTAACTTTATTGCTGACGAACAACTAAGAGATACCACAGCAAACATGAAAAAAGCTGACAACGATGATGATTACTACAAAAACTGGTTTGATTTTGTAGTTCGCTTTAACGAAGTATTACCAGATATTCCTCTGTATTCTGATGATTATCATGACTTCTTTACTGCTAAATTACAAAACTACGAAGTTACCAGCCTATATCCTTTTGCTGATGCAATTTTAGATTGTACTTTAGCTGAATAATGTAGTGGTAAAACCTAGGGCAGGTGCTTGCCGCCTGCCCTATCTTTTTTATTTCCCAAAGGAAATCTTTTCCTTTGGGAACTCTGTCCGTTAAAGGCTAGATTCGCTTCTTTATAGTTATGATGATTGATGTAAAGAAGCAAGGAGTGAGACGATGGTCAAATATGTGTTGCGGCGACTAGGCTATGCCGTGGTGGTTTTTTTAATTATTTCAGTAATTATGTTTGCCGTATATAAAATGATACCGGCAGACCCTGTTACCTTAATGCTGGATGGGGCCCAACAAGGGAGCAATCCGGAGCAGTATAAAATGATGGTAGAGCGTATTAGAAGCCAGCTAGGCCTTGACAAACCTCTACCTGTACAATATTTAATTTGGCTTAAAAACTTTGCAACGGGAAACCTTGGGTATTCTTCCCAATATAAGGCCCCGGTGAACCAAATTATTGCGGAACCTATGAAACAAACTGTTATACTAAACCTAGTTTCTTTAGTTTTTGTATTTGGTATTACGATACCATTGGGTATTGTAACAGCTGTTAAACACAGAAGTGTGTTAGATAAAACCGTACAAGTAATTACCGTAATCGGGGTTTCTCTACCCGGTTTTTTAGTAAGCTTATTATTCATTTTTATTTTTGCAGTTAAACTTCGAATTTTCCCTGTTGGAGGAATGGCCACCCCCGGTTTTGACGGCACCACTTGGCAAATGATCCTTGACAGGTTACATCATATGGCTCTGCCCTTAATGGTATTGGTATTTACTTCTTTGGCAGGGATTACCCGTTATGTACGCAGTGCCATGATAGAAGCCCTTAGAGAAGATTATATTAGAACCGCTAGATCAAAAGGGCTAAAAGAAAAAGTAGTGATTTACTCTCACGCTTTTAGAAATGCGCTAATTCCTGTAGTGACCGTATTAACCATGTGGTTTGTAGGAATTTTTGGTGGTTCTATTGTAATAGAATCTATTTTCAGCTACAACGGCATTGGGCGCATGCTACTGGATGCATTAAGAAAGTTAGATTACTCTGTTGCAATCAGTATGAACATGTTCTATACATTGTTAACTTTACTTGGAAACTTACTTATGGACTTAGCCTATGGTTTGGTTGATCCACGGGTAAAACTAAACTAAAGGAGAAAAGGACATGGATAATCAAAACAAGCAAAAGAAAAAAAGCAAAGTAAATGTATTTACTTTTTGGTTTAAACAAATGTTCTTGGGGGATAACATTGCCAGTAAAGAGCTGGATGTTATGTTTGAAGAACAGGTACAAAGCCCCTTTAGAACCATTATGGAAAACTTTTTTGCCAATAAAACAGCCATGTTTGGCTTATATGCTATTGTAGCTATCATGTTACTGTGCTTTATATTACCAATATTTTTTCCTATGAATTTATATTATAACGATTCTACCCAACAAGACATTTCCCCTGGCTTTAACTTTATGAAAATACCTAAGGCCTTGGCCAATAATGCTTTAGAGATTTCTGTAGGATCTACCTTTGGGGTAGGAATTGACCGAAATGGGAAATTATACCAGTGGGGAAAGCCTGTTAAAAAAATGGTAGCTACCTTTCCTAAAGAAGAAGGGAAGTATACCATGGTTTCTGCAGGAAAAGACCATGCTTTAGCCATAAAAGAAGACGGGACCTTGATTACTTGGGGAAATGATCGCCATAATTTGGCTAAAATTCCAAGGGAATTAACTCAGGGTGACCCTATTAAACAAATTTATGCAGGGGATCAGTTTTCTTTGGCTTTAAAAGAAGATGGGAACATGTACTTTTGGGGGAATTCCTCTTTAATTACCATGACCCAAAATTCTATTGGAAGAAAAATACAAGGACAAATTCAATCCTTTGTTGCAAGTTCGGATAATGTGATCGTAGTATTAAATGATGGTAGCTTAAATGTACTTGGTATTAAAGGTACTCCTGTACACAGGGTGCCGGAAGAGGTACAGGGAAATGTTAAGCAGTTAGCACTAACCAAAGACGCTGCCCTTGCCCTTACTACAGATGGAAAGCTCCATGTTTGGGGGCAAGATCGTAACGGTTTATTAAATATTCCTGAAGAAATTACAGGAAACATTAAAGAAATTGGCCGCGGTAGAAATCACTTTGTGGTTGTAGATGAGCAAAACCAAGTTTTTGGCTGGGGAAGTAATTATCTAGGACAAATCAATATTCCAACCTCATTGGCCAAAGGAAGTTTAGATATTAACCATATGTCCAGTGACTATTATCAAAACTATGCAATATTAGAAAACGGTAAAGTAGAAACCTTTGGCTTAAAAGGTTACCTAATGGGAACCGACGGCTTTGGGCGTGACCTGTTTAAAAGGCTTATTGTAGGGGGGCGTTTAACCTTAACCGTTGGCGCCAGCGCTGTTATCATTGCTATGATTATAGGGGTGTTGGTTGGAGGAATTGCTGGATTCTATGGGGGAAAAGTAGATAATATATTAATGCGTTTTTCTGAAATTATGGGTTCCATTCCCTTCCTGCCCTTTGCAATGACCCTATCTGCAGTACTGGGGAATAAAGTAACGGAGCTTCAACGAATACTGATTATTATGGCCATATTAGGCTTTTTAAGTTGGCCCGGCCTAGCCAGACTAGTGCGGGGGCAAATTTTGGCCGAAAGAGAAAAGGAATTTGTTACTGCTGCCAAAGCGGTTGGTATTAAAGAACGTGCTATTATTTTTAAACATATTTTACCAAACGTAATTAGTGTGGTAATTGTAAACGTAACCTTACGTTATGCAACTTCACTGTTAACTGAAAGCTCTCTTTCTTTCTTAGGCTTTGGTATTGTAGAGCCTAGTCCCACCTGGGGGAATATGATGACGGGCTCTCAAAATGCCGACGTTATTGCAAACAAATGGTGGCGATGGGCATTCCCTGCTATTGCTCTGAGTTTGTCAACAGTATCTATTAACTTATTAGGCGATGGCTTAGGTGACGCAATTGATCCTAAGTCTCATGAAAGATAGGAGGCGTACCATGGCACTGCTAGAAGTAAAAGACCTACATACCTTTTTTAAAACAAAAAAAGGAATCGTAAAGGCAGTTAATGGGGTTTCCTATGGCGTAGAGGCCGGAAAAACCTTAGGAATTGTTGGAGAAAGTGGATCAGGGAAAAGTGTATCTGCTATGTCTATTTTACGGTTGTTAGATGGTAACGGTTATGTAGATTCTGGAGAAATTATATTCGACGGAGAAAATCTGTTAAAATATTCAACAGAAAAAATGTATGAAATACGTGGAAATGAGATTTCTGTTATTTTCCAAGAACCAATGACCTCATTAAACCCTGTATTTACAGTACAAAGGCAAATTGCTGAACCTTTT
>CAZEIB010000072.1:0-9831 GCA_964511785.1 uncultured Oscillospiraceae bacterium | reverse complement strand
ACTTTATCTACTAAGGGATGTTTTGCACTACCCTTAGTAGAAAAAGAAAGTAAGGCTACTTTAGGATCAATTTCTGCCAACTCTTCACCGGTTTTGGCGCTGGCAATAGCAATTCCTGCTAATTCTTCTGCGGTAGGGTTTGGAATAACTGCACAATCCCCAAACACCATTACCCCATTATCTCCATATTCTTTTTTATCTACTTCCATTAAGAAACAGGAAGAAACCACCGAAATACCGGGTTCTGTTTTAATAATTTGCAAGGCCGGGCGCAAAACATCCCCTGTTGAAGAGATGGCTCCAGCTACCAACCCGTCTGCTTCTTCCATTTTTACCATCATGGTTCCAAAATATAAAGAATTATTTTTCACCAGTTCTTCTGCCTTTTCCTGAGTCATTCCCTTATGTTGGCGCAATTTCACCAATTGTTCTATATAGGTGGAAGTGCTATGATAAGTGTGAGGATCGGCAATAGAGATTCCTTCCAGTGAAACCCCTTTTTCTTTTGCTACCTCATAAATTTTTTCTTTGCTACCAACCAAGGTAATTTTTGCAAGGCCTTCTTCTACAATTTTTGTAGCAGCAACTACGGTTCTAGGCTCAACACCTTCAGGTAAAACAATATGTTTCATATTACTTTTGGCTTTGTTCCGTATTTTTTCTAGAATTGACATGAAAATACCCTCCTGCAACTGAACATTTTACTTTTACAATTAAGTATAGCCCATTTTTTCAATTAAAAAAAGGGTTCTTTCAAGAAAAGTACGAATATTGTCCATTATTCTTCCCTTTTATCACTTTTTTACAGGAGAGATTACTTGAATACTGATATTATTAAAACCTGTGGCATTATTTGTGAATATAATCCCTTCCATATTGGGCATCAATATCACCTACAAAAAGCCAGAGAAAAATCAAAGGCCGATTTAATCATCTGCCTTCTTTCAGGTCCTTTTACTCAAAGAGGAACTGCAGCATTCTTTCATCCCACTTTACGTGCCCACAGTGCCCTTTTAAACGGCGCAGATGTGGTTTTTGAACTACCCACAACTTATGCTCTTAGAGAGGCTGAATTTTTTGCCTACGGAGGTATAAAGCTTTTTTCTCAATTAGGGGTTGAAAGCCTATCTTTTGGTTGCGAAAGTGAAGACCTTTCCTCCCTTCAGAAAATAGCTGTTTTTTTAAATCAACCTCCCCCACTTTTTAATAATCAATTAAAAGCTCTTCTTAATAAAGGCCTCTCTTTCCCTAAAGCTCAACACGAAGCTTTAAAGCCATTTTTTTCTCCTACCCAACTTTCCGATTTTTCTCATCCAAATAATATATTAGCTATTACTTATTTAAGAGCTATTCATGAGCAAGGGCTATTCATGAACCTCTATCCCGTCCATCGCGTTAATAATTATCACAAAAGCAACTGGGAAACCCTTTCTTTCCCCTCAGCTACTGCTTTACGTAGTGCCTTTTATCGAAGAGATTGGAAAACAATTGAAAAAATGACCCCAACAAATACCCTCTCTTTACTTAAAGAAGCCCTTTATAAAAAACAATATCATTTACCCGATGCCCTAGATTTACCTTTGCTTTACGTATTGCGTCAACTATCTTTTGAAAATCTTTCTTCTTATCAACTGGAACCTGGTTTGGACTATAAAATTTTTAAAAGCAGTAATGTAGCCAGCAGCAGAAAAGAACTGGTTCATTTAATCAAGTCCAAGCGCTATACCTACAGTCGAATTAATCGTACTTTAACCCAAATATTATTAGGAATGGATTCTACCACAGCACTTTTCCCTTCTTCCTATATTCAACTATTAGGGTTTAATAAAAAAGCTTTACCTTGGTTAAAATATCATAAAAACCAATATGTGACAAAACCCGGTAATGCTGAAAAAAACCTTTCCTTTGAGCTAAACATGAAAGCCTATGATTTATGGGCCTTAGGTGCCGGTTTACCTAAAGGCCTTGGTTATAAAACTACCCCTGTTGTTCTTTAAATATTAATTTACTATCTTAATATGATTATCTTTAAAGCCCTTTTCTTCTTTTTTTCCTGCTGTATTCTATTTTTCTATTGACAAAGAAAAGGTTTTTATTTATGATGGTTACACACCCCCCTGGGGGGTAGTGCTTTAAGAAGGTGATATAATGACTAAAGAAAAATTTCAGGTAGATGGAATGACTTGTTCTGCCTGTTCTCTTTCTGTTGAAAAAGCTGTTGCCAAAATACCCGGTGTGGCTAACGTAGCTGTGAATTTACTAAATAACAGCATGCAGGTTAGCTATGAAGACGGGAGCCTTTCAAGTAAAGATATTGAAAAAGCCGTGCATGATGCAGGTTATGAGGCACAATCTCTAACAAATACAACTTCTTCAGTGAAGAAAGGATTGCAAGAAACATCTCTTTCTCCAGAAGAAGGAATGAAAAAACGATTTCTTCTTTCCTTAGCATTTATGGTTCCCCTCATGTACTTAGCGATGGGGCATATGCTTCACTTACCGGTTCCCGGTATTTTTGTTGGTGAAAAAAATTTGTTAATCAATGCTTTTACCCAGTTTTTATTAGCTGTTCTGGTACTTTTCATTAACCGCAATTATTTTACAGTAGGTTTCAAGTTACTCTTTAAAGGTGCTCCCAATATGGATTCTTTAATTGCTGTAGGTTCCGGTGCTGCCTTTATATACGGCGTTTTTGCCTTATATAAAATGGCTTTTGGCTTTGGCCATGGGCAAATGCCCTTGGTTCATGAAGCCAGTATGGAATTATATTTTGAATCTGCTGCTATGATTTTAACCCTTATTACCTTTGGTAAGTATTTAGAAGCTAAATCAAAGGGAAAAACCTCTCAAGCCATTCAAAAGCTTTTAGCCCTAGCTCCTAAAACTGCTACTTTATTAAAAGATGGAGAAGAAATTGAAGTTCCCATTGATGAAGTGGAAAAAGGAGACATTCTTGTTGTGCGCCCGGGTCAAAATATTCCAGTTGATGGAAAAATTTTAACAGGAAGTACTTCAATTGACCAATCTGCCATTACAGGAGAAAGTATTCCTGTAGAAAAAAATGTAGGCCACCAAGTAATTGCCGCTACCATTAACAAAAACGGCTATTTTACCATGGAAGCGGAAAAAGTAGGAGACGATACTACCTTTGCCCAAATTATTCAATTGGTTGAAGAAGCCAGTGCTTCTAAAGCCCCTATTTCAAAGCTGGCTGATAAAATCAGTGGTATTTTTGTTCCCACAGTCATCGGCATTTCCATTGTTACTTTTATTGTTTGGCTTCTTGTTGGCAAAACTTTCGCCTTTTCTCTAGCCATGGCTATTGCGGTTTTAGTTATTTCTTGCCCCTGTGCTTTGGGGTTGGCTACCCCTGTTGCTATTATGGTGGCTACAGGTAAGGGAGCTCAACATGGCATTTTGTTTAAATCTGCCGAGGCTTTAGAAATTGCCCATCAAGTACAAACCATTGTTTTAGATAAAACCGGCACGATTACAAAAGGAAGCCCCCAAGTAACCGATATTATTCTTACTTCTTCTGTTGATGAAAAAACTTTTCTTACTTTAGCCGCTTCTATTGAACAGCCTTCTGAACATCCCCTAGCTGAAGCTATTTTAGAAAAAGCGAAGGATGAAGGGCTAACCTTAGAAAGAGCCTCAACCTTTGAAGCCGTTCCCGGTAAAGGAATTAAGGCTGTTATCAACGAAAAAACTTACTACGCAGGCAATGTGCAATGGATGGAAGAACAGAGTGTATTTATTAAAGAACGTATTCCTTCTTCTAAGACCTTGGCAAATGAAGGAAAAACTCCTCTATTTTTTGCAGAAGATAATCTATTGTTAGGGATTATTGCCGTTGCAGATGTGGTAAAGCCTTCCAGCCCCCAAGCCATTGAAAAATTTCATCAAATGGGTATGGAAGTAATGATGCTTACAGGAGATAACGAAGAAACAGCTAGAGCCATTGGAAAGCTTGTTGGTGTAGACCACATTGTAGCCAATGTGTTACCTGCAGACAAAGAAAAAGTAGTACGCAATTTACAATCTCAGGGAAAAAAAGTAGCCATGGTTGGGGATGGAATTAACGATGCTCCTGCCTTAATGCGTGCTGATGTGGGTATTGCCATTGGTGCAGGAACGGATATTGCCATTGAATCGGCTGATGTGGTACTAATGAAAAGTGATTTAATTGATGCGGTAACAGCTATGGAATTAAGCAAATCTACTTTAAAAAACATTAAAGGAAACCTGTTTTGGGCTTTCTTTTATAATATTATTGGTATTCCTTTAGCTGCCGGAGTATTTTATCCTTGGTTAGGTTGGCAACTAAGCCCTATGTTTGCTGCTGCTGCTATGAGTTTAAGCTCTGTATTTGTTGTAGGGAACGCCTTGCGCTTAAGAAGCTTTAAACCTAGTACCCTTAAAAAAGAAGAAGCTACTTCAAATTCTCTCCTAAATTCTTCTAAAATTTTGGTTAATACCACTGTTGATAAAGGCGTAACTTCCCTACCCCTTACTAATTCTATAAAGGAGGAAAATCAAATGAAAAAAATGATACATATCGAAGGAATGAGCTGTGGTCATTGTCAAGCCAGTGCCACTAAGGCCCTTGCCAACATAGAAGGCGTTAGCAATATCATGGTTTCTTTGGAAGAAAAAAACGCCACTTTAAATGTTTCTGACCAAGTAAGTGATGATATGCTAAGAGAAGCTATTGTTGATGCCGGGTTTGAAGTGACTTCTATTGAAGGATAAAATGAAAAAAGGTGAGGAGCATGAATTATGCGAGGAGATAAAATAAAAGTCAATCGCTATTTAAAAACCGCCCGTGGACAGATGGACGGTATTTTGAAAATGATTGAAGAAGATGCTTATTGTGTTGACATTTCCAATCAGCTACTTGCCGTAATTGCTCTAATCAAAAAAGCAAACCACGAAGTTTTGGGAGGGCATATTAAAGGTTGCGTAAAAGATGCCTTAAATGCCCAAGAAGCAGAAGAAAAAATTGAAGAAGTTCTCTTTCTTCTTGAAAGAATGGGTAAATAGGCAAGTAATATAATAAAATCCGGTTTCAATAAATATTGAAACCGGATTTTATTTGTCTATAATTTCTTTTATTGCAAAAGCAACGGCATTTGCTGTTTCAAAAGGTGTTACACCATTTTCTCCATAAATTTCTTCGGCTTTTTCACCGGCTAGTCCGTGAATATAGCAACCTGCCTCCATTAATTTTAACAAGAAATGTTCTTTTCCTTTAATACCATAACGACCTACTAGTGCTACAAGGATTCCACTTAATACATCCCCACTTCCGCCTTTCGCTAAGGCAGGGGTTCCTGCTGGATTAATACTTGTTTCTTTCCCATTATGAAGGATGCTTTTTGCCCCTTTTAAAATGATTTGACATTGATATTTTTCCCAAAGAGTTTTTGCGATTTTGATAGGATTGCTTTTTATTTCATCAATATTTTTCCCTAATAACATGGCTGCCTCCCCCATATGAGGAGTCATAATATGATGACCCTTTAAACTGCCTATATTGGCTTGCTTCAATTGATATAAGCCATCTGCATCCCATATAACTGCTATTTTTTCTTCAGCTAATAAGGCCACAACTTTTTTCCATTTTTTCTCTCTTCCAAAGCCGGGACCAAACACAATCCCATTCCAAGGCTTTGAGGGCTTCTTAATCACTTCAATCATTTTTTCTTCATCATCTGCACAAATACACATAGCCTCAGGCAACGTTTGCTGAATCACTACACCAATATTTGTAGGGCAAGCAATGGTAACTAAACCACCACCTGTTTTAATAGCCCCTTTGCCTGCTAGTATAGCAGCTCCTGCCATTCCCAAACTTCCTGCAATGATTAAAATATTACCGTAGTCTCCTTTATGGCTGTTTTTCTTTCGGTAACCAAGAAAGTCTTTTACATTTTCTTTCGTTGTTAGTTTTGCTCCGTTTACCTGGTCAAAAGCCAATGGAATTCCAATTGATTTTACTACAATTTTCCCTGTAGCCTCCACTCCATCATTTAAGTAAAATCCTATTTTAGGCCTATGAAAAGTTAAGGTTACATCAGCCTGAACATAGGTTCCTTGGTGTAATCCTGTTTCTCCATGAATTCCTGAAGGAATATCCACTGCTAAAACAGGAATGGGCAAACGATTAATCTCTTCAATTAACCTCTTTAAATCTTTTTTAATGAGCTGATTAAGCCCTGTTCCAAACAAAGCATCTACTATACATAATAGATGGTGCTTTATTTCTTCTTTCTCTTTTTGAATATCCTTATATATTTTTACTTGAGGCCATAGCTTTTTAAGTAATTCTTCCTGTTTTTTACATTGCTCCGACTGTACTCCCTCTGCCTGCCATATCACAGCTTCCCCACCATCACTTTGGTATAGTCTTGCAGCAGCCAAACCGTCTCCCCCATTATTTCCAGGGCCGCATAAAAACAGTACTTTTCCAAATCCATAATGATTTTTGATATAAGCTACAATTTCATAAGCTGCTTTTTCCATAAGTAATTCAGGCACCATAGGTGTTTTTTCAAATAAATCTTTTTCAAGTTTCTGCATTTCACCAGGTAAAATCGTTTTCATACTACGCTCCCTCAAGAACAACCATAGCTATTGCCATGGTTTTTTCGTGGCTAATCGATAATAAGGCTCTTGCCCCTCCCAATTTTTCAAATAAATGTAAGGTTTTCCCTTTAAATTCAAGATAGGGCTTCCCATTTCCTTCATGAAGAACTACAATTTCTTTCATTATTACCTTTGTCATTCCTGTTCCTAAGGCTTTTGCGGCTGCTTCCTTTGCAGCAAATATGGCAGCAGCACTTTGAGCTGCTGCCATGTTTTTATTTTGAATATAACAAATCTCTTCTTGTGCATAAAAGCGAGCTAAAAATGACGTATTATTTAATATTTCTTCCATTTTTTCAATATCACAAAGATCAACGCCTATTCCAATAATCATTTTCTATTCCCCGCAACAACTCCATTGTATACGGCTCTGGCCATGGCTTCGGTTGCAGCCAATGAAAGCTGTATAAAGTTTACATCCTGATCAATTCGTCTAGTTGATAAAGCAAAAATCGCATCTCCATCCATAGGGGTATGTACAGGACGTATTGCCCTTGCATAACCATTGTGTGCAACTGTTGCAAGACGGTTTGCCTGTTCTTTTGTAAGCCAAGCATCTGTAGCAATCACTCCAATGGTAGTATTCATTCCCCCTTCCATAATCCGTTTTATTTGAGGGCCTGCGGGAGAACCGAAAAGTAAATCTTCAACAGGTTTTTTCTTTCCATCCTCTCCTATAGCAGCGGCTATTAACTCTCCGTTATAAGGGTGATAAATATCTCCCACAGCATTTACCGCTGCAATAGCCCCTACTGTAATTCCATTTGCTAATGTAATGGATGCAGTACCTATCCCCCCTTTAAAAGAAAGAGTATCTGGCACCAATTTACATACTGTTGCCCCAGTACCAGCACCAACACTACCTTGAACAATGTCTTTTGTGGCATTTAAACAGGCTTTTGCTCCCATAGCAGCGTCAGGCCTTGATTTAGGGTTGCCTACCCCTAAATCATATAATACTGCTGCAGGTACAATAGGTACCCTTCCAAAGGCCGTTTGATGGCCTACGCCGGCTTTTTCCAATATTTGCATTACCCCTGTGGCACTATCTAAGCCAAAGGCGCTTCCACCTGAAAGAACCACTGCATCCACGCGCTCTACTAAGTTTCCGGGATGCAATAAATCCGTTTCCCTCGTCCCAGGTGCAGCCCCTCTTACATCAACACCACCCACAGCGCCACCTTTTTCACAAAGGATGACTGTAACACCTGTTAAACCTTCAAAATCTGATTCATGGCCTACTTTAATACCGTGTACGTTAGTAATCCCCCCATCAAATAAAGGATATTTTTTGCTGTCAAACATAATCCATCACTCCTCTTATTGATACATCTTCAGCAACTAAGGTATGTAATTGATTTTTATCATCTATTACTAGTAGCCTACCCAGTTTGTCAATACCTGTAGCTATTCCTATTAAAGGATTCTCTTTTTCTACTTTCACTTCTTCTCCTATTGTACAGCTATATTGATAGTATTCTTCTTTGATTCCCCAAATTCCTTCATCATCAATTATTTTAGATATTTTTTCCATGTGGTTTAAAATATCAGCAATCATTTTTTCTTTATTAGGCGGGTTTGCCATCATCTCCTCAAGAGATACTGCTTGGTTTTTTAACGTTGGAGGATAAGCCTCTTTTTGAACATTTATACCGATACCAACAATTAAAAAATCCAATTGGTTGTTTTTAAAGCTGCTTTCTAGCAATATGCCTCCCAGTTTCTTCTTTTGAAAAATAAGGTCATTAGGCCATTTAATTTTAATCTCATTTACGGTGTTTAAATTAGATAAAAGTCCTTTTACGCTGGCTAATGCTGCTGCAAAAGTATAGGCTTGTATTTCAAAAGGATTTATTTTAGGCTTTATAATCATAGACATCCAGATGCCCATTCCTTCCTTTGATATCCATTCTCTTCCTCTTCTTCCTTTTCCCTTACTCTGACTATCGCATAATATTAAAGTGCCATGTTCTCCACCTTTTAAAGCCAAGTTTTTGGCCACGGCATTGGTCGAATCTACTTGGGTTTTATAAACAATGCTTTTTCCTAACCATTGGGTTTTTAAATGCTTTTTAATTTCTGAAACTTTCAAATTTTTTTCCACCAAAAATCTCCTTAACTTCTTTTGTATTTAATGATATTTTAATTATTCTTAACCTTTTTTTCAAGTACTTGTTATTTTTGTAATAATAAATTATACTGTTAGAAGGCATTTTGTGCCCTGATTTAACCATATCCCTTATATTTTTTGTAAATTTGAGGAGCGATTATATGCATTATGAACCAAGGCAAATTGTACATTCTCTACAAGAAAACATTAAGAAAGTTATTGTAGGAAAAGACGAAGTTATTGAACTTGCCCTTATTGCCCTTATTTGTCGTGGCCATGTACTGATTGAAGACGTGCCTGGAGTGGGTAAAACCACTTTAGCCAGTGCTTTAGC
The DNA here is from genome assembly GCA_964511785.1 of uncultured Oscillospiraceae bacterium. Classification (GTDB taxonomy): domain Bacteria; phylum Bacillota; class Clostridia; order Christensenellales; family Aristaeellaceae; genus CAYFQH01. Next base: position 739 of record CAZEIB010000072.1, on the reverse strand, counting down.
CAAATCTTTAGATTGTAGCTTTAAACGTATTCAGTTTACTCCTGACGTAATGCCCAGTGATGTTAGTGGCTTTACTATTGTTAATTTCCAAACAGGAGAAACCGAGTTTAAGCCTGGAGCAGTTATGAGCCAAATCGTTTTGGCAGACGAAATAAACCGTACTTCCCCAAAAACCCAATCCAGCTTGCTGGAAGTAATGGAAGAGTTTCAAGTTACAGTTGACGGCATTACTTATCCCTTACCTAAACCTTTTATGGTATTGGCTACCCAAAACCCTGTTGAGTTTGTAGGAACCTATCCTCTTCCTGAAGCACAGATGGATCGATTTTTGTTAAAGGTTTCTATTGGCTACCCTTCTGTTGAAGATGAAATGGACATTTTAGAGCGTTATAGTGGCCAAAGCACCCCTTTAACCAGCTTAAGCCCTGTATGCACAGCTGAAGATATTATTTCCTTACAGGAAGCTGTTGGTGCCATATATACTTCAAAAGAAGTACGTCACTATGTAGCCAATATTGTTGCCCATACCAGAAATCATCCTTCTTTACAGCTTGGCGTTTCTACCCGTGGCGCTATTGGTTTAATCCATGCTGCACAGGCATGTGCTTTATTAGATGGAAGGGATTTTGTTTTACCTGAAGATATTCAGCGTATGGCCCTACCTGTTCTTTCTCATCGTATTACGATTAGTCCCGAAGCTCGCATGAAATCTATTACCGCTGATAGAATTATTTTATCT
>CAZEIB010000071.1:0-9958 GCA_964511785.1 uncultured Oscillospiraceae bacterium | reverse complement strand
TAAACCGTGAAGAAGTAGTAGAAGATTTAGTTACCTGGGTTCAAAAACAGCTATAGGCCAAAAAAACAAGGGAAAACAAAGGCTTTTCCCTTGTTTTTTTGATTAAAATGCCTTATGCTGTTTTTCTAGCAAAGGGGAGTAGCTTACCAAGAGGTGTGGATATTCGTCAACACGGCCTTGGCCCGGGTTCCACGAAAAGCGAGACTTTTGTAAATACAGTTGTGGAGGTTTTACTTTGATGGCAAATTTATCTATGCCCCTTGCCCTTGGAATTTTTATTGGCACTTATGCTTTAATGTTGGTGTTTCAAAAAATCAGGCCACTTTTTGCTTTGGTAGCAGCGGGGGTTTTTATTATTTTAGGCTATGTACCTTTAGGTCGGGCTTTAGGGACCTCTGATATCAATGTTCTTTTAATGATGGCAGGCACCATGGTGATTGTGATGTTTTTTATTGAATCAAAAATGCCCTTACTTTTATCTGAAGTAATTTTAAACAAAGTACCTAACGTAAAGTGGGCAGTGGTAGCCCTATCTTTATTTGCAGGATTTATTTCAGCTTTTGTAGACAATGTGGCTACAGTGCTAATGGTGGCACCTGTTGGCCTTGCTGTAAGTAAAAAAATGAAAATATCTCCTGTACCAGTGTTGATTGCCGTTGCTGTTTCTTCTAACTTACAAGGTGCTGCTACTTTGGTGGGAGATACCACTTCGATTTTGTTAGGCACCCATGGGAACATGAATTTTTTAGATTTTATTTTTATGAAGGGAAAACCGGGGATTTTTTGGGCAGTGGAACTTGGGGCTTTAGCCACCATACCTGTAATATTGCTTTTATTTAGAAAAGACAACCAACCGATTGAAAAACAAGAGAAAACCCCTATTACTTCTATTTTTCCAACAGTATTAATGGTGGGAATGGTACTTTTATTGATTGTTGCTTCCTTTTTGCCCAATATGCCTGAAACCATTAATGGCATGATTTGTATGGTTTTGGCATTTGTTGGTCTTATTTGGACTATGGTAAAGGAAAGAGGAATAAAAGCCATTAAACGTACCTTTAAAGAAATTGACTTTGCAACTTTGCTTTTATTAATTGGCATTTTTGTTATGGTAAAAGGAATTACGGCGGCAGGAGTTATTGACAAAATAAGCGAAATTGTGGCCTCGGCAGCAGGGGGAAATGTATTTTTAGCCTATACCTTAATTGTATTTGCCTCTGTGGTATTATCGGCTTTTATTGACAACATTCCCTATGTAGCTACTATGTTGCCCGTGGTTGGAGGAATTGCCAATATGATGGGAATATCTCCTTATTTATTTTACTTTGGTTTATTAATCGGCGCTACTTTAGGGGGAAACTTAACCCCAATAGGGGCTTCTGCCAATATTGCCGCCATAGGAATATTAGGCAAAAACGGAAAAGCTGTTTCTACCAAAGACTTTATGCGAATTGGAATTCCTTTTACCTTGGTGGCAGTACTTACAGGGTATGGAATTATTTGGTTTGTTTGGGGAATGTAAAGAAAAAGCCATAGAAAGAAGATAAAAAAAGATAGAAATTGGATAGAAAAAAGGAAAAGGACAGCATTTAGTCCTTTTCCTTTTTTTCTATCCAATTTTCATAGCGCCAGGGGGGATAAATGCCTATAATCATTCGTTTAATTACCGCAACTTCTTCTGCTGATTGTAAATGATCGTAGTATAAGTATAAGGCCTTTAAGGCAGCTAAACTTTCTTGTTCCATACTGTAACGTTTAATTAGCTCAAAATGAAGGGGAGTAGATTTTAAACTACATAAATAGAGGCCTAAGACATCGTCGGCAATGTAGGAAAAATTAGAGGAATGAATACGATAACTTTGTTGGTTTACTATTACGGTCATAGTGGCGTTGGAAAAGCGATATAAATCCATAAACAAAATTTTTTCAATTTTTTCTTGTAATAAAGAAAAGTTTCCTTCCCGTTGGGGAAAGGTATTAAGGGCATTTTGCACATGAATAACCACATCACTGTGGTGCAAAAAACCTTCTCCAAACCAAGGGAAAAGAGTATCGTAAACTTCCTTTGCTGAAATGGTAAGGGCCATAAACCTTCTCCTTTTCAAAGATAAAACCGTTAAGTAATCACTTCTATACGGAAGAAAGAAAATCCTTTCAGGGAAGAAAAAAAGGAGGAAAACCTCCTTTAAAAATTTATAGGGTTGGCATGGATAAAATGATACTCCCTTCGCCTTTAAGGGTAAAATCTGGACAAGAGGCAGGGATTAATACACTGTCGCCGGGGTTTAGGCTAAGGTGGCTTGCAAGGGTGGTAAGGGTGGCTTTGGTTAAAGAAGTGAGGATTCTGAAGCGGTTAAGGTCTTTTTGGAGGGTTAAGGAGGCTCCTTCTTCCAGGGTAAGTTTTTCCATAGTAAATACCGGGTTTTCTAAAAGGGTAGCAATAGGGTCTTTAATATTCTTTGTAGCAATAGGGTTTAGCTGTAAGCCTACATCGGTAACGGCAATGGCTTTTTCTAAATGAAGCTCCCGTTTATTTCCCTTTTCATCCGTTCTATCCCAATCGTAAAAGCGATATGTGACATCACTGGATTGCTGTATTTCGTATAATACAATGCCCTCTCCAATGGCATGAACACAGCCTGCAGGAATAAAACATACATCTCCAGGGGCTACTTCAACTTGGCGTAAAAGAGTTTCAACGGCTTTACCTTGTTTAGAAGCCTTTAAAAGGGCTTCTTTGGTAGTGCCTTCTTTTACGCCGTATACTAATTTTGCGCCGGGCTCACAGGCCAAAATTAGCCAAGCTTCCGTTTTACCAAATTTTCCATTTTCATATTGATGGGCATAGGAATCGTCTGGGTGAACTTGAACGCTTAAAGGTTGTTTTGCATCTAATAGCTTTAAAAGCAAGGGAAAAGGCCCCTGTATTTTTTTTCCCTGAATTTCTTCTTTATGAAGAGAAAGAAGTTCGTCCAACCCTTCTCCTTGAAGGCTATGGCTTACAAGACCGGGGATGGCACTTACTTCTAAACTTTCCCCTGTTTGATTGTCTGGAGTGTTTTTTTGGTAAAGGCTTTTTAATTGATTTCCTCCCCAGGGGGTTTGCTCTCCATGGCGGTAAGCAGGCACCATAGGAATAGGTAGTATTGAGCAATTAGAAGTGAGCGGTGTTTCAAAGCAAATAAAAGGCTCTTCTTTTTCCCTAAAAAATACTTGCCCGCTTTTTCTAAAACCGGCTTTTTCATAAAGTTTTAACGCAGCAGTGTTTTGAGAATAAGTATCTAGCCGTAAACAATCATAGCCTGTTTCTCGGGCAAGGTCTTTCATTAGTTCCATAGCTTGTAGGCCAATTCCCCTATTCTGATAATCGGGATCAATGACAAAGCGATGCATAACAATAGGCCTTGTGCCATACATCCAAGGAACCTCTCTATATTCGGGGGCTTCTTCCTGATTTAAGGCGAAGGCGCCAATTAAAGTCTCATCATCAAACAGTAAAAAAGAATAGCCGTTAGACAAGTCATCGGTAATAATTTTTGTATTAGGATATACGCCCCATTTCCACTGGGTAAGACTTTGGCTTTCCATATGGGCAATGGTTTTTTCATAAAGCTTAAAAATTTCAGGGAATTGCCAGTAATTGCCTTTATCAAATGTAATCATCCTGTGGCCTCCATATCATTGTTTTCTGTATAGGTATGGTAAAGCTGGTAATAGATTCCCCGTTTTTCCATGAGCTGGTCATGGGTTCCCATCTCTTCCACCCCTTCTTCTGTTAATACCCAAATAACAGAAGCATTTTTAATGGTGGTAAGCCTATGGGCAATGGTAAAGGTGGTACGGCCCTTGGCTAAGGTTTCTAAGGAGTTTTGTACCAGTCGCTCACTTTCATTATCTAAAGCGGAGGTAGCTTCATCTAAAATTAAAATGGGAGGATTTTTTAAAAATACCCGGGCAATGGAAATACGTTGTTTTTGCCCACCTGAAAGTTTAACCCCACGCTCTCCAACATAAGTATGATATCCTTCGGGAAATTCCATAATAAAATCATGGGCACCGGCTTCTTTAGCGGCCTGAATAATTTCTTCTTTTTTGGCATGGGGTTTTCCATAGGCAATGTTTTCGTAAATGGAACCTGAGAAAAGGTAAACTTCCTGTTGCACCATACCGATATTTTGCCTTAAGGAATATTGGGTAACGGTACGGATATCCGTACCGTCTACTGTAATACGCCCATCGGTAACATCATAAAACCTTGGGATTAAGTTGGACAAGGTGGTTTTTCCGCTACCGGAAGGGCCTACAATAGCCACATTTTCCCCAGCAGGCACTGTTAAATTAACATGAGACAAAATATGTTTATGGTCATCTTCATAGTGAAAGGAAACGTTTTCAAAGGCAATATTGCCTTCTACATTTTTAATGGCTTTGGCTCCCGGCATATCTTTAATATCGGCAGGGCTGTCCATCACTTCACAAAACCGTTCAATACCCGTCATTCCCCGTTGAAACTGCTCGGTAAACTCTACAATACGGCGAATGGAGGTTAACAAAGTAGATACGTATAAAATATACGCAGTATAATCCCCAGGGGTAATGGTGCCCTTAATTAAAAACAAGGCTCCTACTACAATAACCGCAATATACATCAGCCCGTCAAAAATTCTGGTAGTGGTATGAAAACCTGCCATGCTGTGGTACATACGTTTTTTAATATCTAAAAACTTTTGGTTTCCTTCTTCAAACTTTCCTTCTTCCATGGCTTCATTGGCAAAGGATTTAACTACACGGATACCCAATAAACTATCTTCTACTTGGGCATTAATTTCTCCAATTTGATGACGGGATTCTGCAAAAGTAGCCCGCATTTTTTTGTTAAAATACCTAGAAGAAATAAGCATTAAAGGAAGCATAATAAAAATGAGCAAAGTGAGCCAAATGTTCATATTGGCCAAAATAATAAAGGAAGCGGTTATTTTTATTCCTGCAATAAAAAACTCTTCAGGGCAATGGTGGGCAAACTCCGTTACATCAAACAAGTCGCTGGTAATACGAGCCATAATCTGCCCTACTTTGGTATTACTATAGTAAGAAAAAGATAATTGCTGAAGGTGATGGAATAAATCTCGGCGCATATCGGTTTCGATATGGCTACCCATAATATGGCCAATAGAGTTCATATAATAGTTGGCTGCCGCATCAATAATACGCAAAACAACATAAATACCACCTAAGCGAAGAACAAAAGAAACGGTTAAGGTGGAAATATCAATAATGGCTTTATTGGTAATGCTTCGCACAATTAAGGGCAATACCAGTTCACATATGGTGGTAAGGGCGGCACAAAAAAGATCGAAGGCCAATATTTTTTTATACCTGCGAAAGTAAGGAGCAAAACGGGAAATCAGTACAGAGGTTTTCATGGTGCGCATGAAGAGAAAACATCCTTTCTATTTTGTCTATTTGATTCTTATTAATTCATATTGTGGATGATCTTAATGATATTTGCTGAATGTGCTTGACGAAGAGTTAAGGTTCAATAGAAGAAGGAGGTTCTTCTTCTTGGGTAAAAGATTCTTGGTTAGGCTGTATTTCTTCTACTTCCGCTTCATCAAAGGGTTGAGCCAAAAATACAGCGGTTTTTCCAAGGGCTGAAAGGTCTTCCTTTAATAGGATAGGGGCCGTTAAAGAATACAAGGCTAAATTTCCTTGGGCATGAAGGCGAACCGTTTCTTTTCCTTCCATACGTATGGCAGGGAAGTTGCTGATTTTTTCTTGACTTGTAACCAAGTGAAGTTTTTCTTTTTCTAACAAGTCAAAAGCATTTTTAGGATAGATGCAATGAAGATAAACAGGCCCTATACCACTTACTTCATAGCTAAGGCGTACAATTCGGGCAAAGCTTTTTTGATAGGCTGTATCAAACATATCTCCCCCTAAAAAGCGAAGATTATCTGTTTCTTGAAAAAACAAAATAGAGGCAGGAAACTGATTGACAAAATTGACAATCTCCTCAGTAGTATTAATATGGAGAGGGGCCTGAGCGGACAATACTTCATTAGGAAGAAAGGTGAAAGATTCTTTCGTTTGGTCAGGAAAGCCTTCGGGCTCAATTAAAATAGCTACTAAATAAAAAAGAGCAACAACAACTAAAATAAAGAAAAGGACTAAGAGCTTTTTAAAAAAACGGGAAAAGAATTTTTTTTTATTTACATTCATAAATGGATCACTTTCTTTTTTAGATGATAATTAGATAATAAAGGGTAAGTTTCCTTTTTAATTATAGCATAGTATAGAAAAAAATGGATGAAGAACATGGAGATCTCATTGGGTTAAATCTATAAAAAAAGAATGGGGAGAAATAATAAGAGAGGGCTATTTTTGTTTACATTTTTTAATAAATGTTTTGTTTTTGGTGCTTTACTATAGGTTTTCTTTATATTTTTAGCATATTATGCTAAAAACTGGAGAAATAATGTTGACAGGTTGAAGGGGTTATGTGATAATAAACTTAACTTTAACAAGTGCGCACAACTAAAAACTAACTAACTTTACAGCAACTTATTTATTTGGAGGGGGAAAAATGAAAAAATCACTATCATTACTGTTAGCATTGGTAATGCTCTTTGGCTTATCCACTTTTGCTATGGCGGAAGAAAAAACCGAAATTGTTGTTTGGTGCTGGGATCCTGCTTTTAACATTTATGCTATGGAAGAGGCAAAAAAGATTTATGAAGCAGAAAACCCCAATGTAACCATTAAAATTGAAGAAGTGGCTTCAGACGATATTGCAACCAGACTAACAGCTGCTTTAGGCAGCGGGCAAACAGACACCTTGCCCGATATTGCTTTAATGCAAGACAACTCCGGCCGTAAATTCACCGGAACCTTCGAAGGCTCTTTCTTTGACATGAAAGATTTGGTGAACTACGATGATTTTGCTGCTTACAAGGTAAAGCACTTTGCCCATGCTGGCGGCAACTATGCTGTTCCCTTTGATAACGGTGCAGCAGCCCTTTTTATCCGTACCGACTTTTTAGAAGATGCCGGATATAAATTAGAAGATGTAACGGACATTACTTGGGATCGTTTCATCGAAATTGGTATTGATGTGAAAGAAAAAACCGGTAAATATTTATTGTCTTCTGAAGGAACCTATAATGACTTTATGATGATGATGTTACAAAGTGCTAACAGCTGGTTCTTCGATGCTGAAGGAAACCCCAACATTGCAGGAAACCCTGTAGTTAAAAAAGCGACTGAAACTGTGGTAAAACTTCGCCAAAGCGGCATTGTAATGGAAGCTGCCGACTGGACAGAATACATTTCCGGCTTTAATAACGGCCATGCTGCCGGTACTGCTCAAGGTTGTTGGATTATTGGCTCTATCGTATTGTCAGAAGACCAGGCAGGCAAATGGGCTATGACTACCCTACCTCGTTTAGATATGGAAGAAGGCACCAACTATTCAAGTCAAGGGGGATCTTCCTGGATGGTATTGGCCTCCAGCAAACATCCGGAAGCTGCTGTAGACTTTTTAAACAAAACCTTTGCAGGCAGTGTTGATTTCTATCAAACCATTTTAGAAGCATCCGGTGCTATTGCAACGTACTTACCAGCACAGAACGGTGCTGCTTATAAAGAACCTCATGCATTCTTTAATGGGCAAAAAGTATTTGAAGACTTAATGGATTATTCCACCAAAATTCCTATGGTAGAATACGGCTTATACAATTACGAAGCCAGAGATAAAGTAATGATAGCTGTAGAAGAAGTAATGAACGGTGGAGACATTGATCAAGCACTACAAACGGCCCAAGCCAGTGTTGAATTTTTAATGGAAGAATAATAACCTATTGTCAATGGAAAAGCTGCCGCCACATATGGGTGGCGGCTTTTCCATATAAGCTAAAAAGAAAAAGGACTGTTGTTTATGAAAAATCAATCAGTGACAAAAAAAGTTAAGCCCAAAAGTTTAGAAAAAAAGACCAAGCGTGTAGGATGGCTTTTTATTTTACCTGTGATTATTCTGATTACCATTTTCTGTTTCTATCCCATGGTAGAGGCCTTTCTTCTTTCCTTAAAAATTGGTAAAGGAAATAATTTAAAGTGGAACACCACTTGGTTTTCTAACTACATTCGAATGACCAAAGACCCTACTTTTTGGAAAGCCCTTAAAAATACTTTTTTCTATTTAATTGTACAAGTGCCTGTAATGTTGGTTTTTGCTTTGCTTTTTGCTTTTATGCTGAATGATAAAAAGCTTAAATTTAAAGGTATTTACCGTACCCTAATCTTTTTGCCCTGTGCAACTTCACTAGTATCCAGTGCCATTATATTTAAACAGCTTTTTTCAACCACTGGTTTTATTAATTCTTTATTATTAAATTGGGGTTGGATACAAGAGCCTGTAGGTTTCTTAACAGATCCTAAAAATGCAAGGTTGGTAATTATTATTACCATGCTTTGGCGATGGACAGGCTATAATATGATTTTTTATTTAGCAGGTCTTCAAAATATTGACAATCAAGTATACGAAGCGGCCCGTATTGACGGAGCATCTATTGTACAACAGTTTAGTAAAATTACTGTTCCTTTGTTAAAACCGGTAATCGTTATGACTGCGGTTTTATCTACCAACGGAACATTACAATTGTTTGATGAAATTGCCAACATGACCATGGGGGGCCCGGCAGACGGGACCATTACCTTCTCCTACTATATATATAAACTAACCTTTAGAGATGTGCCCCAGTTTGGCTATGCTTCGGCCATATCCTATATAGTAATGATACTGGTGGCCATTTTAGCCTTTATTCAAATGAAAGTAGGTGCAGAAAAATGAGTCAAAATTTCAATAAAAAAAGGATAAAAGTAAAACCTGCAAGGGTCTTTAAACATCTGTTTTTAATTTTCTTTTCTCTTTTATCTGCTTTTCCCTTGTACTGGATGGCCGTTTCCGGCACCAATACCACCCAAGATGTTATTTTAGGTAAAATGACCCCTGGGAGAAATTTGATTAACAATTTCGTGGAATTAACAGCGGATGGAAGGCTCTATAAGGCTTTTTTCAATTCTGTTTGGTATACCTTGGTCATCACCATTGTTTCTTTGTTTATTTGTTCTTTAGCAGGATATGGTTTTGTAACCTATAAAGATAAAAATAAAAATAAAGCCTTATCGCTTTTGATGCTTTCCATGATGGTGCCTGCTGCAGCCACTCTAATTCCCCTATTTAGGCTTTTTAGCCAGTTGAATTTGGTGAACAATCCTCTAGGATATATGCTGCCAAGTTTTGGTACGGCTTTTTTGGTTTTCATGTTTAAACAAAGCTCCGAATCTTTTCCGCAAGATTTGGTACAGGCAGCCCGTATTGACGGCTTAGGGGAATTTTCTATTTTTGCAAGAATTTTTATGCCGGTGATGCGCCCTACTTATGCGGCAGCAGCCACAATCACTTTTATGAATACATGGAATGCTTACCTGTGGCCTTTGGTTATTTTACAAAAACCTGAATCTATTACCATGCCCCTGTTTGTTTCTTTATTACAAACAGGCTATGTATTAGATTACGGTAAAATTATGCTAGGGGTTACCATTGCTACCTTGCCTACAGTAATTGTGTTTTTTGTATTACAAAAAAGTTTTGTGGAAGGGATTTTAGGTTCTCTTAAATAAAAATAAGGATATTTTCTCTTTGCTATTTACCTTGCTTATGGTAAGCTTAAGGTAATGGATTTAAATAAATACTTTAATTAAGGAGGCGCTCATCTATGCATCGCTATCACGAAGATCCACAGAAACTTCACGTAGGTACTATGGAAAACCGAGCCTATTACATCCCTTTTTCCAGTAAAGAAGTGGCTTTACAAGAAGATAAAAACCTGTCGGACCGCTATCTACTATTAAATGGAGACTGGAGTTTTGCTTTTTTCCCAAGCTTTGAAGAAATTCCAGA
>CAZEIB010000070.1:2591-10096 GCA_964511785.1 uncultured Oscillospiraceae bacterium | reverse complement strand
ATCCTTTGTAGATAAATCTTCTTTTTTAATGACACCGTCGGATTTGTAACCAATATTAACACATACCTCATCCTCTGTAATTTGCACAACAGTGCCAACAACGGTTTGACCACGGCGGATTTTTACAATGGTTGCTTCAATACCTGCCATAAAATCACTGGCAGCATCTTCTGCAGCTTGAGCGTTATCGCTAATTTCTTGCACTTCCTCAGAAACAACTGTTTCTGGCTCAACCGGTTGTACTTCTTGGGCTTGTACATCTTCGGATACTTCCACCTGCGTTGTTTGTTCAGAAGCTTTCATCTCTTCTTGAGTCGTGTCTTGGATAGAATCTTTGTCCATCATGTTGGTAACAACCTCCTTAAGTGACCATTCAGGCGTTGATGCGCCAGCGGTAATACCGATATATTCTTCGGATTTATTTGTAAAGTTCAGCGGAATCTCCGCTGCACTCTCTACCAAAATAGTGTTTGGGCAAATGGCTTTACAAGCTTCAAATAACTTTTGCGTATTAGCACTATGTCTGCCACCTACCACAATCATTTTATCTACTTTTTCAGCCAATGCTTTTGCTTCTTCCTGCCGTTTAGCTGTAGCTGAGCAAATGGTATTTTTGATAACAATATCACTGTTTTTTTCTTTAATCTTATCTGCAATTTCTTGCCACAGTTTTTCAGGAAAAGTCGTTTGAGCGACTAATAAGGTTTTTTCTACAACTGTAGCTTTCTTTGCCTCTTCAAGGGAAGAAATCACTATGACTTCATGGTTTTTAGCATATCCCATAGTCCCTATTACTTCAGGATGTCCTTTGTCTCCCACTAAAATAACTTTGTAACCCTTTTCATCATACTCTTTTACTTGGTTATGAAGTTTTTCTACAAAGGGACAGGTGCAATCTACTATTTCTAAACCTTTTTTTTCACATTCAATATATATTTGAGGGGCAACACCATGGCTTCTTATAATAAGTGTACCTTGGTCAATTTCGTCCAAGTGATTTATAGGTATAATGCCTTGTTTAGATAACCAATTTACAACTTGCCAGTTATGAATCAATTCTCCAAAGGTATAACAGCTTCCTTTTTCTTTTACTGTTTTCAAAGATAATTCCACTGCTCTTTTAACTCCCATGCAAAATCCTGCATGTTTGGTTACTTCTACTGGCATTTTGCCTCCTTAAAAAAAAGTCCTTATTCATTACTTATTCTTTATCGAAGTTCGTTCTCCTTCTTATTTTACAACTTTTATCGATTTTTCTTTTAAAACTTTATAGGTCTCTTCAATTCTTTCCAATAGGGTTTGTGTAGTTTCATTACTAATTCCTTCTTCAATCAAATCTTCTGTAGAAATTGGTGCACCTATATAGCATACATTTTTTCTAAAAAAACGAACTGGATGAGGAATATAGATAGGGATTAAAGGAACTTTGCTTCTTAAGGTAATTAAGCTTATTCCTCCTTCCATATTTTCCATTATCCCTTTTTTATGTCTGGTGCCTTCAGGGAAAATCCCCAAAACATCCCCTCTTTTTAAAGCCGTTAAGCAGGCACGTACAGCCTTCATATCAGAATGGTTGCGATCTACAGGAATCATGCCCATTTTGTAAAGTTTTTTCCCCAATAAGGGCATCTCAAACAACTCTTTTTTGGCTAAAAAAGTAATTTGCTCTTTTTTAACTGCATAAGCCATATACACAGGATCCATCCACGATTTATGATTTCCTATTAAAATATAGGGACTTTCTTGATTGACAAACTCTCTTCCTTCAATTTGAACTGGCAAAAAAGTATTAAACAAAACGGTTACAATTCCTCTTATAAAACTATACAGTTTTGATTTTTTTTTGGGTTCTAAATTATTTTTTCCTTCCATTTTTCCCCTCCGCAATACGTAAAATTTCCTCTACCACTTGGCTTATAGTAAGATTGCTTGTATCTAATTGATAGGCATCTTCAGCAGCTTTTAAAGGATCTACCTTCCTTGTAGCATCTTGCAAGTCTCTTGCTTGTAAGTCCTTTAAAACTTCTTCATAAGAAACCTTCTCTCCTTTTTTAATCAGTTCATCAAATCTTCTTTGCGCCCGTACTTGAGCGGAGGCGGTTAAAAAAATTTTTACATCGGCTTTTGGCAAAACTCGGGTTCCTATATCTCTTCCATCCAAAACAATTGATTGGCTCTTTGCAATACTTTGTTGAAGTGAAACCATTTTATCCCTAACTTTTCTCCATTTAGAAATATTCGATGCCGCCATGGATACTTCAGGGGATCGTATATTACTTGTTACATTCTCTCCATTTACCAACACTTCTTGTTTGCCTTGGGTTAATTGAACCGTCACATCCACTTTATCTAAATAGTGATTTACTTCTAACTCATTATTTAAATCTATTCCTTTTTTCATACTATCATAACCAAGGGCCCTATACATGGCCCCCGTATCCAAATGCGGGATATGAAGTCTTTTCGCTACTTCTTGAGCAATAGTGCTTTTTCCTGCTCCCACCGGTCCATCAATTGCAATTGTTATAATCATTTATTTTCTACATCCTTTACTCGCTATATGGCTCTATGCCCAATTCCAATACAAACTTCATTTAAGTGAATTAAACCTACTGTAAAAAACACTGCTACTGCAATATGTTCTCCTTTTCGAGCAATTCCAATTTTTCCTCCAACAGATAGGCCTAAAGCTTTTGCCGTAATTTGATTTACTGCCTCTCTTGCAGCACCGGCCACAGCTCCTTCTTCATGATGAGTATCTTTAATAATTTTTTCTCTTTTTGCAGCAACTACTGCTCTCTCTACAATTTTAATAATAGAAGGTACAAACTCTCCACCGAAATCAACCGCAGCAGTATAAACCAAGTTTTTTTTGTATATTTCCTTCCATTCCAGTTCTTCCTCTCTGCTACCGGTCATTGCCAAGAGAATGGCTGCTTTTGCAACTTCTTTGCTATTTCCATACTTTTCGTCCATATCAATCTCCATTTACGTAATCACTATCTATTATAGGTTACTTTTATGCATATTTAAAGGTTAAATCACAAATAGTACAATAATAAACACTTCTTCATTTCTTTAGTTGACAGTAAAGGGGAAATAATATTATAATAACATTATAAATAGTTCCTGAAGTGTACGATTGTGTATAATTTTTACCCACATCTCATTAAATGGAGTTCAAGTTATGATGTAGATGCAAAGCCTCTTTAAGTGGACTGCAAAAACATCAGGTAGAACACCACCCTGCTACATAGCGGGTGAAAAAATTAGCACGCCGGCACTTTGGGGCTATTATTTTTATACTTAAGAAGGAGCATTTATGAAAAAAGCTTTCCTTTCTTTTTTTTGTTTTTTACAATTCATTTTTTTTCCTGTTTTTGCATTTTCCCAAGGGGTTACCTTTCATTATCAAACTCCTGATGAAATCAAAACTTTTGCCTTACCCTCACCTTCACCCTTTTTAAAGGAAGAAAAAGAAAGTGGTGTTTCTTTAACTTTTTCTTTCTTAGGCGATTGCACCTTGGGGGGAACTGAAAAAATGCGAAGAAATGAAGTTGGCTTTGATATGGTTTTGAAAGATCAATCTTATACCTATCCCTTTAAATATTTGTCCTCTCTTTTTTCTCAAGATGATTTTACTTTAATCAATCTGGAAGGTACCTTTGCCGATAAAAAGAACGGTGAAAACAAAGAAAAAAAATTTGCCTTTCGTGGCAATACTGATTATATTTCTTTTCTCTTAGAGGGAAGTATTGAAGGGGTTAATTTAGCCAATAATCACATTTGGGATTATGGAACCCCTGGAATGAAAAGTACCCTAGCTACATTAGATGCTCATCATATGGCCTACGGCGGTGAAGGTTGGTTAAGTGTGATGAATATAAAAGGGGTTATTGTAGGTATTGGCGGTACCGGAGGTAATTTTGCTGGCGAAAAGCAAAAACAATTACGTAGGGAAATTGCCTTACTTAAAGAAAGTGGATGTGAGATTATTATCTACTCCCTTCATGGAGGCCAAGAGTATAGCTATTCCCACAATAAATCCCAAGAAAAAATAGCTTATTTTTTAATTGACGAAGGTGTAGATTTAATTATTGGTCATCACCCTCATGTAGTCCAAGGAGTGGAGCAATATCAAAAGGGATATATTTTTTATAGTTTAGGCAATGGGGTTTTTGGTGGAAACCATAGACCAAAAGACTTACGTGCCTTGGTTGCTCAAGTTGTATTTCACATAGATCAAGAAAAAAACCTTAAAACTATCACGCCCTCTTTGTACCCTATTCACATATCCGGTACCTTGCCTTTAAATAATTATCAACCAGTTTTACTTGAGGGAGAATTGGCTGAAGAGGTTTTAGCATTAGTTGAAAAAGACAGTAGCCTTTCTTTTTCTCCTTTCACCCCTTCCCAAGGCTCTCTTCTTCCCCAAGTACAAAGCACCTTAAATCCATAAAATAAAAAAGATGGGAAACCCATCTTTTTTATTCATGAATTAATTCTATCGTTGATAAACTACGTATTTTCCATTGGCCATTTTCTTTAAACAATACTGCCCTATATTTTACCCCCTGCCAAGGTGGAGTTGTAAGCCCTGCTTGTGCTGCTGCAGCTTTTGCCCTACTGTCTATTCTAGGTACTGTTTCAATAATATCTGCTCTGGCAGTACTATCCCACGGCCAAGTCCACATCCATTGCATCTTTAAACGATGGTCAATTCCAACTACATTAAAATCTTTATATGGCGAATTTCCTGCTTTAGTCATCTGTACTGCAGGGTCCGCCTCCAAATAACTGGCTTGAAAAAATTTGTTAAGTTCATCAAAGTCATTATCCACTGTCATAATAACTTGGGCTCGTTTTGCCATGCCATCTTTTAGTACAATATAAATATTAGTAGTATTCATTGCATAATAAAATACCACCACCATAATTCCAATAATAGCACAAATTAACATTAATTTAGAGGCTAAATACCAAACAAAACGTCTTAAGTATTTCACAAAAAGTTCTCCTTTGGCGATGACTTAATACCAAGTTTCTCTTTATGATTATACTCTATTTCAATTAACCATGCAAACCAATAGGGTTTTTATGTTTTTACAATTATAGGCTTTTTACAGTCATCCATCGGTTTTTATGTTCATGGTATTCTTTCCCATACCCTCTTCGTCTTTGATGATACCTAAGACTTCTCATTTGTTCTTTTAACATTTTTTGTTCTTTACGCCAATATAAAATCCACTGTAACATTCATTTTCCTCCTCATTTTCCGCATAAGGGAACATTTGTTCTCATTGTAATGGATGGAGCATTTTTTGTCAACCCTTTTTTTTAATTGACAAATTTTCTCTTTTTCGCTACACTTTTTTTATTACTATTTATTTATAGGAGGGGCTTTATGCATATTCATATTTTTAACGATGCTAATGAAGTTGGATTAGCTACTGCAAATATTTTTGCTGCTCAAATTTTACAAAAACCTCATAGCGTACTAGGGTTGGCTACCGGTTCTTCTCCCATTGATACCTATAAGCATTTAATCACTTTTTATCGTCAAGGGATCTTAGATTTTTCTCAAATTGTTACCTTTAATTTAGACGAGTATGTTTCTATTCCCCACGACCATCCTGCCAGCTATCATGATTTTATGAATAAAAATCTCTTTGATCATGTAAACATTAATCCTAATCAGGTACATGTTCCTGATGGTAATGCCCCTAACTTAGAAGAAGTATCTATTGCTTATGATGAAGCTATTGATGCTGCCGGAGGGATTGATTTACAGCTTCTTGGTATTGGCGCTAATGCCCATATCGGCTTTAATGAGCCCGATTCTTTGTTTACTTTCGGCTGTCATGTAGCTGACTTAACTCCAAGTACTATTCATGCTAATAAACGTTTTTTCGACCATGAAAATCAGGTCCCCAAAAAAGCCGTAAGCTTAGGTATTGGTTCCATTATGAAAGCCAAAAAAATTGTGTTAATAGCCACAGGAAAAGGGAAAGCTCAGGCTATTGCCGATACTGTTAAAAGTAATATCGATCCTCAAATTCCTTCTACAATATTACGTGTACACCCCAATGTTACTCTATTGTTAGACAAAGAAGCTGCAAGTCTTCTGTAAATAAAATACATACTAAAAAAGCCCTTTTGGTTTAAAAGGGCTTTTTTAGTATGTATTTTATTATCGCTCTTCTCTAAAGTAGTTTATTCCAACCCCTTTAGGTTGTTGATTTTCTTTTTTCATTTTAATACTGGATACAACAAGGACAATACAAGTTACAATAAAGGGCACCATAGCAAAAATCGAGGTAGGAATTTGTACCACAGCATTGGGAATATATAAGCGCAGTACACTTAAGCCACCAAAGAAAACAGCTCCTCCAATAGCCCTGTAAGGGTTCCAAGAGGAAAAAATGACTAAAGCTACTGCAATCCACCCTTGCCCGGCAACACAGTTATACGTCCAGCTTCCTGCACAGGTTACCATAGCAATATAACCGCCACCTAAGCCACAAATTCCTCCACCAATTAAGATGTGAATATATTTATACAAGGTTACATTAATTCCCGCCGCATCTGCCGCTGCAGGGTTTTCTCCCACTGCCCTTAGGTTGAGCCCCTTTTGACTATGTTTTAAATAAACTCCTGCTCCAACTGCTATAAAAATAGCCAAATAGGTTAATATTCCATGGTTAAAAATGAGTTTACCAATATAGGGAATTTCACTTAATCTTCCGAAATGCATAGGCCTAAAAGCAGCTTTTATAGAATCTGTTACTACAGCAGCACCTGTAGAAGAGTTACGGATGAGCCTTTCTCCTAAAAAGTTGGCTAATCCTGCACCAAAAATTGCCAGAGTAAGACCGGTAACATTTTGGTTGGCTTTTAAAGTAACTGTTAAAAAGGCATAAAACAAAGCCCCTAACATTCCACCTAAAAAAGCTCCTATTATAGCCATAATAGGGGTGGGTACAAAATAGCTGGCCATAAAACCAAATATAGCGCCCATGTACATCATTCCTTCAACCCCTAAGTTGATGTTACCTGCTTTTTGAGTAATAATTTCGCCAATAGTGCCAAAAAGCAAAGGAACTCCTGCTAGAATAGCAGCATATAGAAAAGAAGAGAACCAGTTCAAAAATGCTGTCACTTTACCCTCTCTCTCCTTTCTTTTTTTCTTACGATTACTTGATAACGTATAAAAAATTCCATTCCCAATACGAAAAATAAAATAATTCCCTGAAAAACATCTGCCACAGCAGGAGAAATTTTAAAAGCCGTTTCAATCGCCTTACTTCCCTTTGCCAAAACGCCAAATAAAATAGATACAATCAGTATAGCAAAAGGAGCAAGTTGAGCAAGCCAAGCAATGGTAATGGCTGTAAAGCCTGCCCCATTAGCAACAGTGGTAGTAAGCATTCTGTCAATATTGCTGGCTTGCAGTACCCCAACCAAACCACATAAACCGCCGCTTAAAAACATGGTGCGCAATATTA
>CAZEIB010000070.1:0-2581 GCA_964511785.1 uncultured Oscillospiraceae bacterium | reverse complement strand
TGAGTCTATTGAGCTGTTGTAATATTTTCCCCAACTACAGTAAGTTCGTAGCCTTGTTTGGTGTATTTTAAATATACAAATACCAGTAAAGTAAGTACCAACGCCATAATCCATCCAATATGAATACCAAAAACCTCAGGCATTCTTGCGGTTTTAGCAAACTTTGGCATAATGGGAAATCCTCTGGACTCAGGATCTTTCCAAGGTCCTTCTTGAAGATACAAAATAAAGTTTATAACAATATAGTTCATCATTAAGGTAAACAAGGTTTCATTGGTGCCAAATTTTGTTTTAAAATATGCAGGTATCATTCCCCATAAGCCTGCTACAATAATCCCTGCAATAATCATAGCAGGAATTAAAATAACCCTTGGCCAGTGAGGAAAATAATAAGCGAAAAAGCTGCCGGCTATGGCTCCTACCCCAATTTGTCCTTCCCCGCCAATGTTCCAAAATTTCATTTTAAAAGCAAGGGTTACAGCAAGAGCAGTAATGCAAAGAGGTATTGCTAGTTTAATCATTTCTTTTATACTGATAGCTGTTCCAAAAGATCCTTTAATGATGGTTGTGTATACTTCAATAGGAGGGTAGCCTAAAGCCCACATAAACCCCCCCCCTGTAACAAGGGCCGCAACCACAGCAAGTAAGCGAAAAAGAATTCCCTTTTTTTTAGAAATATTGACTCGTTGTACAATATGAAACAGGGGTTCTTTTTTTTCTTTATGCATACTCTTCCTCACTTTCTTCCCCTGCCACAGCATTGGTCATTTTAAGGCCGATCAGTTCTTTTGTAGCAAACTTTGTATTAACAATAGCCGTTACTTCTCCCGAAAAAAGAACTAAAATTCGATCGCACAGTTCAAGTAGTACATCCAGGTCTTCTCCTATATATAATACAGCAACACCTTGTTTTTTTTGTTCCAGTAATAAATCATAAATCATATGGCTGGAGTTAATATCAAGGCCTCTTACAGGGTAAGCAGTAATTAATACCCTTGGGTTACTGTCTATTTCTCTACCTAGCAATACTTTTTGTACGTTACCTCCACTTAATCTCTGCACTGGAGTATAAATATCTGGAGTGGATATTTCAAGGCGTTTTACTAAGTCTTTTGCCTGAGCCTTTGCTGGTTTTCGGTTGATAAAGATCCCTTTGCTGTCTTTATAATTTTTTAGCATTAAATTATCTACCATGCCCATACTACCAATAAGCCCCATTCCCAAACGGTCTTCCGGAATAAAAGACATAGAGATTCCTTTTTCAATAATCTGCTTTGGTGTTAGGCCATTAATTTGTTTTCCATCTAACAAAATACTTCCACCATCAATATTTTGAAGGCCGGCAATTGCTTCACATAGCTCTTTTTGCCCACTACCTGCAATACCTGCAATACCCAGAATTTCTCCCTCATGTAGGGCAAAACTCACTTCTTTTAATTTAAGGGTGTTGTCTTCCCCTTTTACAGTTAATTGATGGATATTTAAAATCGGTTTTCCCGGATGAACTTCTTCTTTTTTAATAGCAAGGTCAACAGGATATCCAACCATCATTTCTGTTAACTTTTGAACATCTGTTTCATGGGTATACACGCTATCTATACTTTTACCTTTACGTAAAATGGTTACCCTATCGGAAATTTCCATTACTTCGTTTAATTTATGGGTAATGATGACTACTGCCTGTCCCTGTTCTTTCATCTTTATTAATACTTTAAAAAGATTTTGAGTTTCTTGGGGTGTGAGTACTGCAGTTGGTTCATCTAGTATCAATACTTGTGCTCCTCTTGCCAACACTTTGATAATTTCTACTGTTTGCTTTTCGCCAACGGAGAGGTTATAAATTTTTTGGTTCAAGTCTATATTAAATCCAAATTTACGGCAAATTTCATCCAAATTGGCTTTTGTGCTAATTCCTTCTCCTAAAAGAATATTTTCTTTTGCGGTTAGCACCTCTACTAATTTAAAATGTTGATGAATCATGCCAATCCCTTGGCGGATGGATTCTTTAGGAGATTTAAAGTGGGTTTCTTTTCCATATAAAAACACACTTCCTCCATCGGGCTTATATATTCCTGATAAGATGTTCATCAAGGTGGTTTTCCCGGAACCATTTTCTCCTAACAAGGCCAAAATTTCTCCTGAACGGATGACTAAATCAATTTGATCATTGGCAATCACCTTTCCAAAAGTTTTACTTACTTTTTTAAGTTCAATTGCCGGTACTTGATTCATTTCTTTGTCCTTCACAAGTCCACCATCCTTTTACACAATCATATTTTGAGTATAAGAAAATTACTGACGATTTTCAACCCCAAAATAAAAAATGACACCATGGCTTTTGCCTTAACAAAGGCCATGGTGATAATAAACAGCTATATTTTTTTAAAAACTAACGAAGTTCTACACCTTTAACAAACCAGTCAATTTCTCCGGCAATATAGGATTTTTCCAGTTTCTGTCCTTCTTCTACTCGTAAGGTGCCTTCACTGTCATATATAGGCCCTTCAAAAACATCAAATTCTCCGGCAATAATTTTGGTTTTTTCTTCTTCACTTATCGCATTTATAGGTTTCCTATTTTT
>CAZEIB010000069.1:4250-10101 GCA_964511785.1 uncultured Oscillospiraceae bacterium | reverse complement strand
ATCCTTATTATAACAAAAAAGATCACCTAATGGTGACCTTTTTTGACAGTCTGGGTCTATCTTTTTATGATAGACCGTTTTTTTGTTTGATGGTTTTCAGTACCATACTGCAATCACTATTTTTTATTTACCCACTTCTTTTTTTAAAGCCAGTAACATCAAAATAATTCCAATTCCCAGTAAAATATGACCAAGGCCTGCAACACCGGAAATAGCAGCATCCAATCCCTTAGAAAGGGGACTACCCAGTACCTGTAAAACTCCTCTGGCTAAAAAGGTTGCTCCGGTAATATTAAGCCCTATATGGTAAATAGGACAAAACCTTTTCATCGTTTTACTTTGGCTAATTCCAAAATTTTTCTCCAGTAAGAGTAATAAAATAAACATACCCATTCCTAAAACAAAGTAATGAGTGTGCATCACTGATAGAGCAGTATTCCCTGTAAAGCCTGAAAACTTTGTAAACTCTCGGTAAAACACCCCAAACACCATAGCCATAATAGCATATACAAATGAAGCTTTTACATATCTTTTTTCCAATTTCATCCCTCCTTTAACCTTCATACCCTAAAATTTTGATTATGAAACAGCAAATAACATAAAAAACTGTCGCCTTTCTCCATTAAAACAACCTATTGGGTTGCTTGTCCTGCCCCAATAGGTTGTTATTTTTAGTTAATATTGTTCGACAAACCTATTTGTAATTGTATTTTCCAATTTCCTCTACTCCTCTAGATGATAAGGCAGCTGAGGGGTTAAATACTCCGCCATCATAAACCCTATTTGTTCTCCTACTTGCACATGATACCAGGTTGGGGTAATTCCTAAAACTGTTACTTGGCTCCCATTGGTGTACTGGCCTATGGAAGCGGTTTTTTGTGATTGCCCCGCCCGTAAGTTTAAACTCTTTCCCGATTCACTTTCTACCAGCACAATGGGCATTGCAGAAGGTACACTGCCCATTGGCACATTAAATGCTAAATAGGCACTTTCCATATAACCATCTAAAGTACCTATACGCACTTTACTCCATCCATCGTCTCTATTTTCTATAACAGTTACTTTTACCCCATTGTAATATTTTCCTAAAGATTGAGCCTTCCCAGTAGGTGATGTTCTTAAGTGTAACCGATCCGCCGGATTAGGGTTTTTTACATAGCCATAATGCTCTTCCCTTGGTGCTTCAAAAGAAGTGGGAACAGGGGATAGGTGATCTTCCAACTGAGGGGTTAAATATTCTGCCATCATAAACCCTGTTTGATTTTCATCTCCATTTACCTGTACATGGTACCAGTTTTGAGTAAAGCCCATCACCAGCACTACAGTTCCCGGTTCATACAAGCCTAGTGACAGGCTTTGGGTAGAAGGTTCACTTCGCAAATGAAGCCTGTTTCCATCTCTTACTTGTACCATAGGCAAAAAATTATTTGTTCCTTGATAGCCTTCCGCTAAAAAAGCTTTCATCATATAACCTTTTAGGTACCCTATTCCTCCTTCACCAGAAGAGATACCCACCTCTACTTCCAGCCACTCATGATCTACTTCTCTAATAGGATAAACCTTGGTTCCATTATAATATCTTCCTAAAGAATGACTGTTGCTGTTTGGTTCTTCTCGTAAATGAAGACGTTCTTCAGGGTTTGGGTTATTTACCATCAAAGGCAGATTTATATTCATTGCCAAGGCGAAAATAGGCATAGTCAATGCTAAGACTACTAAAAAAACCATCCACCTTTTTTTCACTATCCTTCACTTCCTAGTATACTATATTAAATGGGTTTCATTATTATAACATATTCTTTTCCCATTCACTTATGAAACGAAATAAAAACATTTTTTCTTCCCTAGTAGTGATATTTTACAATTTCTTTCCCTGCCTGCTCCTTTATATTCCCTCTATATAAAAAAGCTTCTGATTAAGAAGCTTTTTTATAATTATAAGGCTTTTTCAATTTTCCCCATAGAAGTTTTCATTCGCTTAAGGCTTTCTTCTTTACCTAATAAATAGGCAATTTCAAAAGCACCTCCGGGCGTATTAGCTACCCCTGAAATAGCTATTCTTAAAGGCCATAATACAGCCCCATTTTTTTTGCCACTTTCTTTTATGGCTTCCATGGTTACTTCATGAAGGTTTTCTTCTGTCCAATTTTCTTCATCAACTTTTTCCAAAATCGGTAACATCATCTCAAGGGCTTCTTTGGCCACTTGGGGATTGGTTTTCATTTTTTTATGGGTAAACAGCTCAATGTCATAATCGGGCATTTCAAGAAGAAAATGAACCATCTCTCCTACCCGGTTAAACACTTCTGTTCTGCTTTGCATTAGTTGGGCTAAACGGTGATAATCCAGCTCTTTTTTTCCTTTAAATACTTCATCAAACCAAGGGGTAACCCTTTTGTAATATTCTTCAAAGGGCATTTTTCGAATATACTCTCCGTTAAACCATACCAATTTATCCATATTAAAAATGGAAGGAGATTTACTTAGCCCTTTGGTATCAAAAGCTTCTACCAGCTCTTCCAAGGTGAAAAACTCTCTATCATCTCCAGGGCTCCAACCTAAAAGAGCAATAAAGTTAATAATAGCCTCTTTTACAAATCCTTGAGCCAACAAGTCTTCAAAGGAAGGATCTCCATGGCGTTTACTTAATTTTCTGCTAGCGTCTTTCATTACCACGGGTAAATGCATATACGTAGGCGGTGTCCAACCTAATCCTTCATAAAGCAAGTTGTATTTTGGGGTTGAAGATAAATATTCCGTTCCCCTAATCACATGGCTAATTTCCATTAAATGGTCATCTACCACATTGGCAAAGTTGTATGTAGGAAAGCCGTCGGCCTTTATCAGCACCCCGTCATCCAAAGTATCCATAGGAGCTTCAATATGGCCATAAAGCAAATCATCAAAGCCTGCAGTGCCGTTTGTAGGTATGTTTTGTCTAATTACATGGGGAATCCCTTTTGCAAGGTTTTCTTCTACTTTTTCTTTAGAAAGGTTTAAGCAGTGCTTATCGTACTTAAAGGTTCCTCCCTCTGCTTCCACTTTGGCCCGCCGCTGGTCCAGCTCTTCTTTGGTGCAAAAGCAATAATAGCCATGGCCGCTTTTTACTAGTTCCTTGGCATAAGGCAAGTAGGTTTCTTGCCTTTCACTTTGAATGTAAGGACCATAATCTCCCCCTACATCAGGGCCTTCATCGTAAGTAAGGCCGGCTTCTTTCATAGAACTGTAAATTAAATCAACTGCCCCTGGCACTTCTCTTTCCTGGTCTGTATCTTCAATGCGTAAAATAAATGTGCCCTTGTTTTTTTTAGCATACAAGTATCCATATAAGGCTGTTCGTAGCCCCCCTAAGTGTAAATACCCTGTAGGGCTTGGGGCAAAGCGAGTGCGCACCTTCATTTTCCTCATCTCCTTTTGGTACTTTCATATTTTTTTATTGATTTTTTACCTTTGCCCAAGTATCTCTTAAGCCAACAGTACGATTAAACACCGGTTTTTCAGGGGTAGAATCTTGATCTTTGGTAAAATAGCCTAAGCGTAAAAATTGAAAAGTATCCCCTACCTTTGCATTAGCCAGGTCTTTTTGAGCAAATCCCTCTAAAACTTCCAAGCTGTGGGGATTTAATTTTTCCACAAAGTCTTTATCTGCATTTTCTTCTGTTTCTTCAAGGAGTAAAGGCTCATACAGTCTAGCTTCAATAGGCATGGCATTATCTGCATGTAACCAATGTAAGGTGCCTTTTACTTTGCGTTTAGCCCCTTCCGATCCACTGGCACTATCCATATCCACTGTGCAGTTAAGCTGGGTTACATTTCCCTGCTCATCTTTTTCAAAAGAATCACATTTTACAATATAAGCTCCTCGCAACCTTACTTCATTACCGGGATACATTCTAAAAAACTTACGGGCAGGTTCTTCCATAAAATCATCTTGTTCAATATATAGCTCTCTTCCAAAGGTTACCTTAGTGGTTCCCATTTCAGGATGAGCAGGATGATTTTCCATATTTAAGGTAATCACTTTATCTTCCGGCCAGTTGGTTAGCACTACTTTTAGTGGACGAATAACCGCCATGGTGCGAGGAGCTTTTTTCTCTAAATCTTCTCTAATAAAAAAGTTTAAATAAGCCAAATCCACTTCATTGTCAGCTTTACTTACCCCTACTTGATCTATAAAATTACTGATTGCCTCAGGGGTATAGCCACGCCTACGCATAGCGGAAATAGTAGGTAACCTTGGATCATCCCAGCCGGATACATGCCCTTCTTCCACCAAACGGCGCAAATAACGTTTGCTCATCACTGTTTGGGTTAAATTAAGCCTGGCAAATTCAATTTGCCTTGGCCGATGGGGAATAATGTCTTGACTGTGTTCTACCACCCAGTCGTATAAGGGCCTATGATTTTCAAATTCTAAGGAACATAATGAATGGGTAATTCCTTCAATGGCATCTTCCAGTGGATGAGCAAAATCGTACATGGGATAAATTTTCCACTCACTGCCCGTGCGGTGATGAGCCGCTTTTGATATACGGTATAAAGCAGGGTCTCGCATGTTCATATTAGGGGAAGCCATATCAATTTTGGCTCGTAGTACATATTTCCCCTCTTCAAAGTCTCCCTCTTTCATACCCTTAAAAAGAGCTAGGCTTTCTTCTTTGGGTCTGTCTCTATAGGGGCTGTTCATTCCGGGTGCAGTTAAAGTGCCGCGGTATTCTCGCATTTCTTCAGCCGTTAATTCATCTACATAGGCAAGGCCTTTGTTAATTAAACTTTCTGCCACTTGATAAAAAGTATCAAAATAGTCACTGGCATAATATAGGCCGCCATTCCAATCGCAGCCCATCCATTTTAAATCTTCTTTAATGCTTTCTACAAATTCCGTTTCTTCTTTTTCAGGGTTGGTATCGTCAAAACGCAAATTAAAAAGCCCTTCATACTTTTTAGCTGTATGAAAGTTGGTTAAAAAAGCCTTAATGTGACCAATATGCAAATATCCATTAGGTTCAGGGGGAAAACGTGTGTGTATCTGTTCATGTTTACCAGTCCTTAAATCATCGTCGATGATATCCCAAATAAAATTAGAACGTGCTTCGTTATTTTCCATAGTTTTCCCTCCAACGTATTTTGTCCTTTCAAAAAAGGATACTCTTTTTATTATATATCCCTTAGAGAAAAAGCACAAGTTTACCTTAGCAATTTGTAGTTGGCATCAATATCTCCTTCCTTTTTTTACTATAAGGTTTAATCGCAAGCACAAAAAATCCTCTCACTAAAATAATGAGAGGATTTAAAGCTTTCTTATTCTTCGTCTAATAAAGCTAACAACTCTTCATCTTCATCAATTTCCGCTGCTAAATCTTCAGGTCCTTCTACAGGGACTACGGGATTAAAAATTTCTTCCCGAATCATATGGTCAATTTTTTCAGCAATATCTTTATTGTCTTTTAAAAACTGCCGGGCATTTTCTCTTCCTTGGCCAATACGTTGGTCATCATAGCTAAACCAAGCGCCACTTTTATGAATGATGTCTCTTTCTACAGCAAGATCTAGCAATGTTCCTTCTTTACTAATACCTTCTCCATAAATTAAATCAAATTCACTTATTCTAAAAGGTGGAGCTACTTTATTTTTAACCACTTTTACTTTGGTACGGTTTCCAATAATTTCACTGCCTTGTTTTAACGCTTCTCCTCTTCGCACATCTAAACGAACGCTGGCGTAGAATTTTAGGGCTCGCCCACCGGGGGTAGTTTCAGGGTTTCCGTAAAACACCCCTACTTTTTCACGAAGTTGGTTTATAAAAATGGCTATAGCATTGGTTTTGGAAATGACTCCTGCCAGCTTACGC
>CAZEIB010000069.1:0-4240 GCA_964511785.1 uncultured Oscillospiraceae bacterium | reverse complement strand
TTACGCATGGCTTGGCTCATAAGTCTTGCTTGAAGGCCAACGAAACTGTCGCCCATTTCCCCATCAATTTCAGCCTTTGGTACAAGGGCTGCAACAGAGTCAATAACCACAATGTCTACTGCTCCCGAGCGAACCAGTGCCTCTGCTACTTCTAGGGCCTGTTCCCCCGTATCGGGCTGAGAAATATACAGCTCATCTGTATTAACCCCCAACCTTTTAGCATAAGCCGGGTCAAGGGCATGTTCAGCATCTACAAAGGCTGCAATGCCTCCTGCTTTTTGGGCTTCTGCCACAGCATGAAGGGCTACAGTGGTTTTACCGGAAGATTCAGGGCCATAAATTTCAATAACCCTGCCCCTTGGCAAACCGCCCACCCCTAGGGCAATGTCTAAATCTAAGCAGCCAGAGGAAATAACTTCCAGTTCCGTATTCTTTGTAGATTCTCCCAGCTTCATTACAGTTCCTTTTCCGTATTGTTTGTCAAGCACTGCAAGGGCTGATTCCAAGGCTCTTAATTTATCTTCCTGTTCTTTTAAAGCCGCTTTGGTAGGTTTTTTATCGGTTTTTTTCACTGCCATGGTTTTTTACTTCCTTCCTTTTTGTCTTTTTCATTTTTGTCTTTTTCATTTTTTATTAAAGCTAAGCGTAATAGGTTTAAACTGTTTATCGTTGTAAGTTCCCTTACCCTTTCCCGATTTCCAAGGAAAGAGAATCTTTTTGCTTGGATTTTTTCACCATCACAAAGGGCAATGTATACAAGTCCTTGCGGATTTCCTTTTTCATCTTCACCGGGGCCTGCTACCCCTGTAACGGCTATGGTCACCTGTGCTCCTGACTTTTTTTGTATTCCCCTTGCCATGAGCAAAGCCACTTCTTCACTAACAGCCGTATGCTTTTTAAGAACCTCTGAAGGCACTTGAAGCCATTTTTCTTTTATAGTTTCACTATAGGTCACCATACCTCCTAAAAATACTTGGGATGCCCCTGGCACTTGGGTTAGCCTTTGGGCAATCATTCCTGCCGTTAAGCTTTCGGCTACTGCAAGGGTTTTTCCCTTTTCTTTGGCCAAGGTAATCACCGTATCTTGTAAAGAGCCTGTATCATCATCATCTATTCGGTAAATAGCACTGCCAAGTTTTGCTTTTACCTGCTCAATTAAAGGGTTTAATAGCTTCTGTGCTTCAACAGAACTTTTGGCTAAGGCCGTGGCCCTTAGTACCACTTCTCCAACAGAAGCATAAGGAGAAAGACTTGGATTTTCTTTTATTTCAAGGTCATGAAGCAAAAAATCTACTTCACTTTCCCCCATCCCTACAATCCGTATATATTTGCTTACAAGAACCTTGTTGCTATTTTTTTGTAAAAAAGGGGCAATGCTTTCTTCAAACATGGGAATCATTTCTTTAGGAGGGCCGGGCAAGTGAAAAATCACTTTTCCTTCCCCTGCAGGAACCCATCCACCTGGTGCAGTACCGTGATGATTAGGCAACAAGGTTGTATCTTGAGTGAAATATGCTTGGTTATAATTATTTTCATGAATTTTTCGTCCTAGCTTTTGAAAATAACTTTCCAGAAATACTTTTGCTTCTTCACGAAAAACCAAGGGTTTCCCAAGGGCCTTTGCTGCCGCTTTTTTGGTAATATCATCTACTGTAGGGCCAAGACCTCCTGTGGTAATAATTACATCGGCCCTTGATAGGGCTTGTTTATAGGCCTCTACCAGCCTTTGCATATTATCCCCCAAAGTCACTTGATGATAACAAGTTGCCCCTAGGGCTTGAAGCCTTTTACTAATGTATTGGGCATTGGTGTTAAGCACCTGTCCCATTAAAAGTTCAGTGCCTATAAATAATACTTCTACAATCATAACATTCCTTCTTGAGAAAAAATACTTTTATTTTTAACAAAATAATCAATTCCCGACCAGAGGGTGAAAAACACTGTAAGTAAAGTTAAAACAGCTGTTAAAGGCAAGTAAGGAAAGAAAATCGGCTCTAAAATTGCAACAATAATGGTAAACATTTGCACTGTAGTTTTAATTTTGCCTAAAGGTCCTGCTGCTAGCACCATCCCTTGGGTAGCCCCCAACATTCTTAATCCGTCCACTGCCAATTCTCTTGTTAAAATAACAACCAGCGCCCAAGGCCAAAAATTTCCTTGCCAAGTAAGCATTACCAGCATACTTAACACCAATACTTTATCTGCCAAGGGATCAATAAATTTTCCGAAATTGGTAATCATATTTTGTTTTCTGGCAATGTTCCCGTCAAAAAAGTCAGTTATTGCCGCAACAATAAAAACGGCCAAAGCAACAAGTTGCCCCCAGGGTGCTCCTACATACATAAACCCAATACATATAGGGATTAATAATACCCGTAAAATAGATAAACGATTAGGTAAGTTCATATTCTTCTCCAATCAAATCATAGGTTTCTGCTTTTGTAAATTTAACATGGGTATAATTTCCTGTTTTTAATTTTCCCCTTGCAGTAAAGTAAATTTCTCCATCAATATCGGGCGCCTCCCATTGGCTTCTTCCCTTATATTGATTTTTCCCTATTTCAGCGCTAACTAATACCTTCTCTACTCTTCCAATTCTTTCTTCTTTTCTTTTTTTAGAAAGACTTTTTTGTAAAGTCATAATTTTGTCTAATCTTTCTTCTTTTACCTCTTGAGGAATTTGTCCTTCCATGGTAGCTGCTATGGTTCCTTCTTCCGGAGAATAAGCAAAAACCCCTAAATGATCAAAAGCCTGTTCTCCTACAAAATCATACAATCTATTAAAGGCATCTTGGCTTTCTCCGGGAAAACCTACAATTAAAGTACTGCGAAGGGCAAGTCCTTGATCTCTTGCCATTTTAAGCACTTTTTTTATTTGATTAGGGGTTCCTCTTCTGCCCATTTTCATCAAAACTTCTTCATCAATATGTTGTATGGGTAGGTCTAAATACTTGCATATATTTGGGGTGTTGGCAATGGTGTCTAGAAGTTTTTCATCTGTCCCTTCAGGGTAACAGTAAAGCACCCTTAACCATTCTATTCCTTCTATTTGAGCACCTTTTTTTAACAAATAAGGTAATTGAGATTCTTTTGCCCATTCTGTACCATATCTAGTCGTGTCTTGGGCAATAAAAATCTGTTCCTTTACTCCTTGGCCTGCCAAAGTTGCCATTTCTTTTAAAATATCTTCTTCATTTCTAGAGCGATACCTGCCACGAATTAAAGGAATTGCACAAAAGGCACAGCGGTTATTACACCCGTCCCCAATTCGCACATAGCCCATATAATGAGGAGTAGTTAAAAGCCGTTGGGTTTCAAAAAACTGATCGGACCTACCGGTTATTTGTACTTTTTCTCCTTTAATAGCCTGATTGATCCCTTCTAAAAGTTTGTCGTACTGGTTAACTCCCATAAGCAAATCAATTTCAGGTATTTCTTCTAGTAGCTCTTTTGAATAACGTTGTGCTAAACAGCCTGTTACCACCAATAGTTCACATTTTCCCTTTGAAGAATTTTTATACGAGGCCATTTCTAAAATAGCTTCAATAGATTCTTCTTTAGCCGCCTGAATAAATCCACAGGTATTTACCATTAAAATCTGTGCATCACCAGGATTTTGTACCAGGGTAAAGTTTCCATGGTTTTTTAATTGCCCTAATATCTGCTCTGTATCTACAGTGTTTTTACTACAACCTAAAGAAACTACCCCAACGGACATTGCCATAACATTCCTCCACTTAAACGGGCACATACTTTTGCATTTCTATTCTATTTTAGCATACCCTACAAATTTTGTACAAACAAAAAAGGCCGTTCCCTATAGAACGACCTTTTCTTATTTGTTGTTATGCAAAAATAAGCATTCCTAAACAGCAAACCACAAACACAATGGCAGCTACTTTGGTAATGTTACCAAGCTTTGCCTCTTTGGTTTTAGATTTGTTTTTGCCGAAGAATGTTTCAGATCCACCGCCTGAAATAGCACTAACCCCTTTATTCTGTCCTTCTTGTAACAACACAGATATGATTAGCACAATTGAAGACAGTGCAATTAAAACAGCAAATATGATTTGAACTATACCCACACTAAGCCCTCCTTATATAAAGCCTTATCATTTTAGCATGACTTTTTAAAAAACACAAGCATCTATGATGTGTTTTATCGTAGAAGTAAGTTTATTTCTTTATGGTAGATTGTAAAATGAAGTGCATCAGAAAGAAATAGCCCACAAGAATTTCT
>CAZEIB010000068.1:0-10194 GCA_964511785.1 uncultured Oscillospiraceae bacterium | reverse complement strand
TCCGATCGTGGACTATTTATTATATTCTAATTCCCTCAACAGTAATGTTTACATTGCGTACCTTAATGCCTGTCATGCTTTCCAGTTTGTAACTTACTGTTTCAACAATGGTTTTGCATACTTCCGCAATGGAAATACCATACTCAACAATAATAAACAAGTCCACATCTACCATATCATCTACCATACGTATTTGAACGCCCTTAGAAAGGTTTTCCCTACCAAGCCATTCAACAAATCCGTCTTTGGCCCTTTTGCTAGACATGGCCACAATACCGTAACACTCCAGTGCAGCATAGCCTACTACTTTTAGCATCACGTCTTCTGTGATAAAGGTTGTTCCATAGTCGTTTTTCACTTTATATTCCATATTATGTGCCTCCTTGAGTGGCTTTGTTTACCACATACCTACTTTAAAGAGCTTTTAGGAAAAGCCCATTTCCATAGATGTTATTAGTATACAAGATTTTATTATTCTGTGCAACCGTCTATCTTTCTTGAGTTTTTTAGCTAATTTCATTAGCTCGTAAAAAAACAATGGTTTGACGGGCAATATTTTCTTCCTCTTTAGAAATGGTAATTACATGGGGAACCTCATTAAGCCAAACTAACTTTTTACTTAAGCTACTCACCCCATTAAGTATTTCCTCTCCGCTGGTTTTAGAAATGGTTTTATCTCCATGGGATTGAAAAACCAACAGTGGCGAAACCACCTTGTTTAAATTTTCTTTTGTATGATTAATTAACTTTAAAAGTTCTCCAACACTTTGGGTAGGAAACCCTTCATAACCTATATCGTACTCTGCCTTTAATTCTAAAGCACGCTCCTTTGGCGGACGAGACTTAACTTTTGGATATACTTTACTTAATTTTTTTGCCCA
Source organism: uncultured Oscillospiraceae bacterium (assembly GCA_964511785.1). Taxonomy (GTDB): domain Bacteria; phylum Bacillota; class Clostridia; order Christensenellales; family Aristaeellaceae; genus CAYFQH01. The sequence continues at coordinate 9,313 of CAZEIB010000068.1, read as the reverse complement.
TTTGGCAAAAGGGTTTTTTACCTCTGTTGGTGCAGAGTAAGTAATAACAGCTGTTACAGGATATTTTTCACTTAAGGCCAATGCCAGTACTCCCCCCATAGATAGCCCTGCTACACTTACACAGTCGCATTTTTCTTTTAACTTTAAATAAGCTTCTTCTACTTGCTCTACCCACTGTTTCCAAGATATATCCTTCATATCCATTAAAGTGGTCCCATGGCCTAAAAGTCTTATTCCCTCAACAGTAAACCCTGATTGATGTAGTTTTTCCCCAATAGGTCTCATATGGGCTGGACTTCCTGTAAATCCATGAATTAATAGCACCCCATGATTTCCTGCAGAAAAAGAGAAAGGTTGGGCATATTTTATATGGCTAATATTTTGATCGCTCATATGTATCCTCCACTCACTAATCTTTTCTTTATTATATCATGTTTTTTAAACAATTCCTTTATATTACTCCTTCCATTATCCCTTCCACTATATTTTCTATATTTTCCTTCTAAAGTCCCTTATATACAAAAAATAAAAAGAAGTTTTAAAACAAAACTTCTTTTTATTTTATAAAGCAACTGCACTTGATACGAGTTTTTCTAATGAATCGTTTAGCTTAACTGTTTTTCTATTACTTCTTTTCTCTTTTAAAGCACATAAACCAATCTAAACAATATTGATCTTCTTCTTGACTTTCCATACGCTCTTTAGCCACACCGCAAGAACCTGCCGTTGGTATAATTACATCATCTCCTGGGCGCCAATCTGCAGGGGTAGCAACACTATCTTTGTCTGCTTTTTGCAAGGCTAAAATAATTCTCTTAATTTCATCAAAGTTTCTGCCGGTTGATAGAGGATAATATAAAATCGTACGAATAATTCCTTCAGGGTCAATAACAAATACGGCACGTACTGCTTGAGTATTACTTTGTCCCGGCTGAATCATTCCATATTTATTAGCTACATCCATGCGTATGTCTTCAATTAATGGAAATTTAACTTCAATATTTTTCTTCCCATTCCATTCAAGTTCTTGAATTTTACGAAGCCAGGCAATATGGGCATATAAGGAATCTACTGAAAGGCCTACCAGTTCTGTGTTGATAGCTTTAAATTCATCTGCCATAGAGGCAAAGGTCATAAACTCCGTTGTACATACAGGGGTAAAATCTGCAGGATGAGAAAATAAAATCACCCATTTTCCTTGATAATCTTCTGGGAAGTTCATGTTTCCTTGGGTTGTTACAGCGGTAAAAGAGGGAGCCTTATCTCCAATTAACGGCATTCTGGTTTCAACAATGTTTTCTTGCATTTGATATTCTCCTTTATCATTAAATCGTTGTCGGTTGAAAGCCCAATCAGCTTTCTTTAATATTATAATACCACTATTGATAATTATTGTCAATAGCTATTATTTATTATTTAATGTCAAAGTTGAAATAATTGTTTTGATAAGGTTCGCCGCTTAATCTGTAGTGCCACCATTCTTTTTCATAAGCTACAAAGCCACTCCTTTCCATGATATCTTTTAGTTTTTTACGATTTTTTCTTCCTTCGGTAGAAATGTCTACATTATCATGATGAGATTTTTCATCCATAAAATCAAAGTTTGTACCCATATAAAGGAGTTCTTTTTTTCTATTTGCCAATGTAAGGTCAATGACGCTTCCTCTGGAATGTCCGGATCTTTCAGCAATATACCCTTTTTGATAAGGATATAAAATCACCACTTATACCCTTTTTTTATCATTATTTTCTTCTCTACGTTAGGATAAAACATTGTTTTAGTTTGGTTATTTTCTTCTTCTTTTGCCCAAGCCACTAATCTATCTACTGCTTTTTGGGGACGATAGGCATCAAAAAGAAATAAATATAACCCTTCACTCTCTGCAATATCTACCGCTTTTTTAAGGGCTTCTTTTAACTGTATTGTACCTATGGGAATATTTTTATCATATCCGGGCAAAGGGCTACCGGTAATATTATTAGAAGTACTGTAGCGTATATCCCAAAAAATTTTTCCCCCATCATGAAGATATGAAAATCCTTTTTCCATCGTCTCCCTCTTTCTTTTAGGCTGTTTTAAACTATTATAGAATAAATGTACTAAAAAAACAGCTTTTTCCCCTTTTTCTCCTCGTTTAGGTGTACAATGAATGATAGTGATTTCTATTAAACGTAAAGGATTATGATTTATGCTTTTTTCAAAAACCGATTTACGCCGATTGATTATTCCGCTGATTATTGAACAATTTTTATCTGTAGCAATGGGTTTTATTGATACCGCTATGGTATCAGGAGCAGGAACAGCAGCTGTTTCAGGGGTTTCTCTATCTGATAATATTAATGTGCTTTTAATTAATATTTTTGCCGCCTTGGCTACAGGAGGTGCAGTCGTTGTTGCCCAATACTTAGGTAGAAAAGAAAAGGAAAACGCCGGAACTGCTGCTAAACAGCTTTTATATGCCTCCTTTGCTATTTCCATGGTTATTGTAGTTATTATTTTCCCCATACGTCAATGGGTTCTATATAAAGTATTTGGCAACGCGGAACCATTAGTAATGGAACATGCTTCAACTTATTTTTCCATTACTATACTTAGTTTTCCTTTTTTAGCACTATACAACAGTAGCGCAGCCATTATGCGAACCATAGGAAACTCTAAAACCCCTACTTTTACCGCACTGCTTATGAACATTGTTAATATTATTGGAAATGCCGTTTTAATATATGGTTTAAAAATGAATGTTGCAGGAGCCGCTATTTCTACAGTGTTGTGTAGAGCTGCAGGAGCCATTGCCATGCTTTGGATTTTAAAGCGTCCAAACCCTATGTTGCAAATTAAAAACTTGTTCAAGCCTATTTGGAGAGGAGATATGGTAAAACGTATTCTTCGCATCGGGGTGCCCAACGGTGTTGAAAACAGCTTGTTCCAACTGGGAAAAATCATTATTCTCCAACTGGTATCTTCTTTATCTACAGTAGTTATTGCAGCCAACTCCGTTGCAAATATTTTAGCCAGTATTGTTACCATCCCAGGTTCTGCCATTGGTCTTTCTATGGTTACAGTAGTAGGTAGAACTGTAGGAGCTAAAGAATATAAGCAGGCTAAAGACTATACAAAGCTCTTGTTAAAGCTTGCTTATATCTCTCTTGTTATCACTTCCATTGTTGTAGCAATCTTATTGCCTTTCATTTTATCCGGAGCCTTCCATCTTGAAGGAGAGGGATATATTATCACTCGTAACTTAGCCTATAGTTATATTATTGTTGCTATTCTAATTTGGCCTATTTCTTTTGGTTTGCCTAATGCACTGCGTGCTGCAGGAGATGCCCAATACACTATGGTTGTTTCTTTAATTTGTATGGCTTTATTTAGGGTAGTATTTAGTTATATACTGGTTAACGGCTTCAATATGGGAATTTACGGTGTTTGGATTGCCATGTATATTGACTGGGCTGCTCGCTCTATTCTGTTCTATATACGCTTTAAAAATGAAAAGTGGACAAAAAAACAAGTTATTTAGTTTTTGTCGTTTCATTCTATACCATAAAGGGTATTTAATGATTAACAGTAGAAAATGGCTGTTATCCTTTTGAAAGAAGGTTGATGAATTGACTAATTTACCCTTAATAGAGGCAATAAAAAATCGACGAACCCATTATCGATTATCCAAAGAAAAGATCGTTTCCAGCAAAAGAGTAAAGGAAATCATTGAAGAAATCATTCTCCATACTCCTTCTGCCTTCAATGCTCAATCTACCCGTATGGTATTACTCCTTGATAAACAACATGACAAATTGTGGAATGAAATTGTTTTAGATGCTTTGCATAAAGAAACAAATGAGGAAGGTTTCGCCCGTTCAAAGGCCAAAGTAGAAGGTGCTTTTGCCAGTGGTTATGGTACTGTGCTCTTTTTTGAAGATCAAAATATTGTTGAAGACTTAAAAGAAAAGTACCCTCTTTACAAAAATATGTTTGATGCTTTTTCTCATCATACCAATGCAATGCACCAATTTGCTCTTTGGACAAGTTTTGAGGCCGAAGGCCTAGGCGCATCTTTGCAACACTATAATCCCATCATTGATGACGCTGTTTATCAAGCCTGGAACCTTCCAACTACTTGGAAACTAATTGCCCAAATGCCCTTTGGAAAACCCTTGGATACCCCAGGCGAAAAAGCCTTTGATCCTATTGACAAACGTTTTTTGTCATTTGAATAAACAACACTTTTAGAAAGGACGATAATTATGATTACACCGGAAGTTGCAAAACTATTGAACGAGCAAATTAACAAAGAACTTTTTTCCGCTTATTTTTATTTGGCTGTTACAAACTACTATATGGACCAAAACTTAGAAGGCTACGCCAACTGGTTTATGATTCAAACCCAAGAAGAAAGAGACCACGCCATGCTTATCCGTGAGTTTTTGTTAAACGAAGGAGAACAAGTCCATTTTTACGACCTTAAAGCTCCTAAAGAGGATTTTAAAAACCATCGGGAACCTTTAGCTGCTGTTTTAGCCCATGAGAAATACATTACCAAAAGTATTCTTGACATTTATGAAATCGCCCACGAGGCAAAAGATTTTAGAACTATGCAGTTTTTAGATTGGTTTGTCGCAGAGCAATCTGAAGAAGAACGAAATGCTTCTGATTTGCTCTCTCGATATGACTTGTTTGCTGCCAGCAACCTTTATTCTTTAGATAGTGAAATGGCTGCCAGAGTATATACCCCCCCTACTTTAGTATTAGACTAAAATACAAAAATCAAAAAAGCTGATGGCGATTAATGTCCATCAGCTTTTTTGATTTTTCTGTACTATTTCTCTTTTTATTAAATGATAACTATGTACTAACAATAAGGAAAATCCACCTGTTGCCCAGAAAAGCAATTTCCCATAAAAGCGAACATTTAGCAACTCGGGGCTAAATATACGAATCATTTGAGCTTCTTCTTGCCAAAGGTTCCAAAAAGTTTTTTGAATGGATTTCCACGATACTAATATGTCTGGAATCCATTCAGGAAAAGTGTATACAGGTTCAACAACAAACTGTACTAATTTTGCAAGCCCTAAAGCAATTACCCCGTAGCCTATGCAAAACAGCACTATAGCTCCCAATAGTTTTGGCACCAACCTAATAGCATAAATACTTTTTAGCCTTTTTTTATACCAAGAAATAAAAGTTAGCACCTTTTGGTTCAACCTTTTTATACAAGCAAAAATGGCAATTAGCCCAAATATAAACGCCATTACTCTAAGAGGCATCATTTCTCCTACAGTCTCTTTTTTTAAATTAATAAAGGTTCCTTTCATCTGCATTTGGTTTTCTAACACCGATTTAAAAGCAGACCCTGCACCGGATCCGGGAACTGGAATAGCGCTAACCATCAATGTATCTAAATGAAAAGCTTGCTCTGCTAAGGATCGGAAGGGAATATATACACTTCCTTCATGTTCATCTCCTATTTTTTTTTGGTGCCTAACAATGCCTACAACTTTATACTCTTCCCCTTGAATAGTCACTATCTTATCTATAGGGCTTGAAGCCTTAAATAAATTTAGTACCATTTTTTCATCTACTAAGGCAACTTTTTCCCCACTGCTAAACTCTTCCGGGTAAATCAGCCTTCCTTCTTTAGCCGTTAAAGGATAGACAGACAGACTGTTTTTTCCTATAGCCCTCAGTCTGCCTATGGCGCCTCCTTTTTCACTGGTGAAGTTTTCCGTTGCCACAATCCCTTCAATGGCGTAGGTTTTAATAGACATCTCCCACTCGCTTAATGCCACTTCATCTAGCTTTTCCTCTAGGTCTATTAAAGCTTGAAAAGGCAAGAACTTCTTTTTATTCTCCTTTGGTTCCCCTATTTCTTCTTCCCCTTCATTCTCACTTTGGGCAACAGGAGCTATTGTTAAATATTGCAATACCTCTTGAGTTGTAAACAAATGAAAAGCAGCAAAGGTAAGAAGGAAAAAAGAAAGCAAGATTCCAACTACTCTTAACAATCTGTTTTTTTTCAATCTTTTCTCTCCTTCCACTATTGCTGATTATACTCCATTACTGTATCTCCATCAGAAATAGGTCGATCTTCTCTATCTGCCACCTGCCCCCAAAACTCTTCTTGTATTGATACTTTTGAGTCTGATCTTTCAATAACCGTTACCTTGGTTTTAACTGCTTTCCACATATTTCCTTGTAAAATATTCCCTTGCACATGATCAACCGTGTATATATAACTACCGTCACTATCATCTCTTACTGCACTAGCAGGTAGTATTGTTGAAGAAGTTTTAGCACGGTATGTTAATGTTCCCTGTACTTCCTCTTCTCTTAGAAGTTTTGAAAGTGGCCCCAGGTTTTCAACCAACTCCTCTGTAAGGTCAATATAAGCATAGCGCTTTCCTTCTCTTATGTTACTTTCAACTTTAGTAATCGTGCTGTTCACAGTAGATGAGCCATATCCTCCTTCAACAGTAAAGGCCACCTTTCCCCCTTCTAACACTTTTTTCTTATCTTTCTCTTGTACCTCTGCACGCATCAGTGGCTTTTGGTCTTTTTTATTCATTTTAAAGGCAACACTGTTTCCATCGTAAGGTTTTCCCACTTCTACATTCAATTCCAGTAAATATCCGTCATACGGTGCCTTCACCACCTGAATAGCAAGGTTCTGTTCAAAAAACTTTAATCTCTCTTCCATCAAATCATTTAATTCCTGTTCAAGAGAGTTTCTTTTTGCAATGTATGTAAACACCTCATCGGTTAATTTGATGGCTTTATTATTAAAAGAATCCATAAATTCCTTATAGGTTTCCTCGTAAATGGCCTTTGAAGCAATAGCCTTATCTACTTTTTCCTTAAGGTCACTACTTCCACCGGAGGTAACGACAATCGTTTTCCAGTCCCCGGTATTTTGGGTTAACTTAATATTTTCTTTTAAAGCCATTGCCTTTGCCTCAAACAAACTTTCAGAATAGATTCCCTGTTTTTCAATCACCCCTTGATGCAGTTCGTTTTGCTGGCTGGCAATAGAAGCGCTTTTATTAGCTACCTCTAGGTCTAGTATCTCCCTAGCTTTTGCAATATAATCTTGCTCCATTTTTTCTAAGGTCTTATCATACCCAGGCATATAAGCGGTAAAAATAATCTCCCCTTCTTTAATTTCAAACCCAGGTGATACATAAATTTTTTCAACAACAATACCCTCTCCCTCAATTTTTCGGGCATCTTCAATTACAAATTCTTCTTCATTTTCTTTTTCAAAATACACCTTGCTTTCAAGAATAATTTTATCTTCAAAGCGTCCTGTGCTTGCATTAATAAATTGTACCTTAGGGGTTGTAATTGATTTAATGGTTTCAGAGAAGAACATGCATAAAGCTACCACTACTACTAAACCGATTAACCCTTTTATTGCAATGCTTTTAAGTTTCATTCCTACATCTCCTTACCACTATTTCAATTCACTTAGTTGAACGCCCATCAGTATATCTTCCTGAAAATAAAAATAAACAAATAAAGCCGGTAGTATATACAAGGCAGCTCCTGCAAAAGCTACATTAGAAGCTTCTGTGCTAATTTGGTTAAACAATACCGATAAAGGATTAGCCTTTGCATTGTTGGTTAAATAAATTAATGGTTGTTCTACCATATTCCAGCAGTCTGCAAAAGAAAGAGCGACAGCCGCGCCTAAAATCGGCCTACAAACAGGAACCACCACATGTAAATAACACCTGAAAGGACCGGCCCCATCAATCATTCCTGCCTCTAAAAGCTCATTAGGCAGCCCAATCATAAATTGTCTAAGCAAAAAAATGTAAAAGGGCGAGAACCACATAGGTAATATAACCGCCCATACAGTATCCATCAAATTTAATTGGCGTAACGTAATAACACTTGGCACCATCGTTACCTGAAAAGGCATAAGCATTAGCACCAGTACTATAAAAAACAGCCCATCTCTAAAAGGATAAGTAAACCTGGAAAGTCCGTAGGCCATAAGAGGAATAATAATGGCTTGTCCCAGTAAAATGGCGCCTGCATATTTTGCTGAGTTAATAAAATATTGTAAATATTGAGGCTGATCAATCAAAATACTATAATATTGTTCTAAGGAAAAAGGGTTGGGAGAATAGAGAATATCCAGCCTAAAATCAGGAGAACCATTCCCAAGTAAGGCAACGTAACTTTTAATTTCACCTGGGGAGAAAAAAGAATATAAAAAAGTAAAAACAATGGGGACCATAAATAAAACTGCCAGAATAAATAAAAACGTGATGGTAATGCCTTTCCCAAGGGAAAGGGGCTTGTGTTTTTTAGGTTTTCTTGCTTTTTCAGTTATTTTTAACCTTTTACTACTCATGAAACCCCTCCCTACATTTGATCCGGTGAACGCACCGCTTTTGACAGATATAAAAGTGCAAAGAAAGCTACTACAATGGCTGCAAAGATGTAAGCCGCAGCTGTTACATTTTGATAACCCAACTTGTTAAATAGGTTATTCATATAATGCTGTAACGTATAAATATCCGGCGAAGGATGGGAGCCGGATATAATATATACTTCTTTGAATATTTTAAAGGTATTAATCCATGCCAATACAAATACTAAAAAAGCTGTTGGTAAAATAAGAGGCAATGTAATTTTAAATTCTCTTTTTGCTGCTCCCGCTCCTTCCAAGGCAGCATATTCGTACAATGCTGTGGGAACCGCTTGAAGGGCAGCAGAAAATATAACAATAGAAAACCCTAAATTTTTCCACACATATAGCAGTATTACAGGTAAACGCATAGCCATTCCATCTAGCCAGTTAATTTTAGAATACCCCAATAAAAGAACTAACCGATTAACAACCCCACTATAATCAAAAATAATGCGCCATATCAAAATAATAGCCGCAGAAGGCATTAAGTAAGGTAATAACAAAACATTTCGAAATAAAGTGCTTTTATCCCCTATTACCCGTAGCATAGCAGCAATTATAAAAGATAATAGCCATATTGCAGGGGCACAAACTAAGGATAGTTCGAAAGTGTTTTTCAATCCCTGCTTAAACATAGCATTATTCCATACATTTACGTAGTTTTGTATCCCTACAAAACGGTTATAAAAACTTCCATCTGTTACAGAATAATAAATCCCTCCTATAAAAGGAACGATATAAAACAGCAACAATCCAATCATCCCGGGAAGTAAAAACAAAATAACAATTTTCTTTTTTTTAAACAAATTGTTATTCCTCCTTCTGTATCGCTTGTGAACAAACAATAGCATTGTATCAGTTAATTAACGAATGATCTATGGTTTTTCTTCCCAAAA
>CAZEIB010000067.1:9048-10289 GCA_964511785.1 uncultured Oscillospiraceae bacterium | reverse complement strand
TTTTTATTACAATGAAACTTAAGAAGAAACAGGGAAAACACAGAAACAGAAAGGAAAAACTATATTTTTTGTATTAAAACAATCTTTCAGGATTTATCAACTGTATTTGTGTGCTTTTGTTTTTTCGAAAGTAAATCCAATACTAAAATGCCGTTCTAAGCCTTTTAATATTCTTTTTTAGAGATAATATGAAAAGAAAGAAGTAGAGAAAGAGCAACAGGAAGAAGGATAGAAAGAATATTGATGATGATACTAAGAGGTGGAGAAAAGGAGAACAGGATAGAGATATTGATCCGGTTTGAAGTGTAAAAAACAGCGACAATACAAAGAAGGAGGAAAAACAACATGGAACCTATTTTAACACCAAATTTAAAAATGAGGGGCAGTAAGAAAGAGCTAAGAATGCTTGTGTAGAAAAGAAAAAAATATAGATGGGAAAAAATGGATGGGAAAAGAGCGTAAGTAACAGAGTTGGAATAGGGATTTGTAAAAAGCAACTCAAATAAAACAGCAGCTGTTGCAAAAAGAAAAGAAAACCCAAAAAAGGGAAGATATTTACTTAGTACATAGGCTTTACGGGAAAGAGGAGAAGAAAAAGCAAAGGTACAAAACCCGCTGTTTTCATCAATGCTGGTGGTGTAACCCGTGTACATATAGGCAAAAACAAGAGCAACTAAAAGAAAAAACATAGTGCCGTTATAAAGGAAAAATTCATTTCCCATAATGACCCAAAACAGGGCAATAGCAGCAGTTAATATCATTAAAGGAATTTTACCCAAAGTAAGATCTTTATATAAAAAAGCTTTCATTATTTCTCCCCCTTAATAAACAGTAGCAAAAGTTCTTCTAAAGTAGGTGTATCCAAAGTAAAAGATGGAGGCATGAGGCTACGTTTTACCAGTAGTTTTTGATTAAATTGATTGACTTCTTTACCTATAATGGCTTTTGGGTCAATGGCCGAAACCTTTTCTTCGCTTCCTACAAAAAGGCATATTCTTCTATTAATTCTTCTTTAGATTTCACAAAAACTAATTGCCCTTGGTGGAGAAAAGCAATGTAATCGGCTATTTTTTCCAAATCGGAAATAATATGAGAGGAAATAAACACACTGCAGTTTTCATCTTGTATAAACTCTCTTAAAACATCCAGCACTTCTTCTCTAACAAATGGTCAAGTCCGCTGGTAGCCTCGTCCAGCACTAGAAAGGTTGCTTTATGGGAAAGAGCAATGGCTAAAGAAAG
>CAZEIB010000067.1:3617-8948 GCA_964511785.1 uncultured Oscillospiraceae bacterium | reverse complement strand
CCGAGCCGTTTTCTCCTACATAACCTACAATGGCTCCTTTAGGAATAGAGAAGGTTAAAGGACCAAGGAAAAAATCATCGTAATTTTTTAAAAGGTTTTTTACAGTAAGCATATTAGTCATTTTCTTCCTCCAATAAAGTTAAAATAGTAATCATTTCGGTAAGAGAAATATTTGAAAGCTTGGCATAGGTTAAGGCCTGCTGCAAATGATTTTCGATTTTCCTAAAATGTTCTTCTTTGACAAGCTCCTCGTTTTGATGGGCAACATAACTGCCCTTACCTTGTACAGAGTGAATAAATCCTTCCTGCTCCAGTTCGTCATAAGCTCGCTTGGTGGTAATAACACTAATGCGAAGCTCTTTGGCTAATAGGCGAATAGAAGGAAGTTTTTCATCTGCTCCAAGTGCGCCACAGAGAATTTGCTCCTTCATTTGTTCTTTAATCTGTTCATAAATGGGTTTATTACTGGCGTTGCGAATAATGATATTCATAAATTCCTCCTCATGTAAACCGAAGAAGTGTATTAGCTGTATATAGTGTATATCTAAAATTGGAAAAAGTCAATAAATTATACGTTTTTATGCTTGTTTTGGAAGGGAAATATTTGCATCACCTTTTTCCCTTTGTTATACTAACTGAAGAATACAACAATAGGAGCCATTATGATTATTTTAAAAGGAAAATATAACCAAGCAAAAGTATTTACCGATAGCTTGGATAAAGAAACTCAATTACAAATTGAAAACTTGTTAGATCAGTCTTTTATTAAAGAAAGCCAAATACGTATTATGCCCGATACCCATGCAGGGGCAGGGTCTACCATTGGTACTACGCTAACAATTACGAACAAGGTAGTTCCTCATATGGTAGGGGTAGATATTGGCTGTGGTATGGAAACTTTATTACTAAAAGATACCCATATAGAACTTGAAAAGCTGGATAAGACCATTCATAAGCTTATTCCTGCAGGTTTTTCTGTAAGAAAAAACCCCCACAACATGGCAAGTGAAGTGACCATTGAACATTTAAAATGCAAAAATCAAGTAAAAATGAACCGAGCTTATTTAAGTATTGGTACTTTAGGTGGAGGGAATCATTTTATTGAACTAGCCAAAGGCGAAGATGAAAGATTTTATTTAATCATTCATACAGGTAGCCGTAATTTGGGCCTACAAGTGGCAGATTATTACCAGCGAAAAGCTGTACTTTATCAGCAAAAAACAACTGAAAAAGGAAAAAGTTTGCTAATGGAAAGCCTTAAAACCCAAGGGAAAGAAAAAGAGATCCAAAAAAAAATAAAAAACCTTCCTCTCCCTGAGGGAATGAGTAAATCTCTTGCTTGGTTGGAAGGGGAGGAAATGGAAGATTACTTACACGATATGGCTATTACCCAGCACTATGCCACCATTAACCGTAAAGCCATTGCCCATACCCTTGTAAAAGCCATGGGCTTTAAAGTAGAAAATAGCTTTACAACCATTCACAATTATATTGATTTGGAAGAAAATATTCTTCGAAAAGGTGCTATCTCTGCTAAAGAGGGAGAAGAGGTATTAATTCCCATTAATATGCGAGATGGAAGTTTGCTATGTGTAGGGAAAGGAAAAAAAGATTGGAATTATTCGGCACCTCATGGAGCGGGACGGATTATGAGCCGAAAAGAAGCCAAAGAAACCATTACCTTAAAAGCTTATAAAGACAGCATGAAAGGAATTTATTCTTCAACAGTAAATAAAGCTACTTTAGATGAAGCTCCTTATGCTTATAAACCTATGGAAGAGATTATAAATCATATTGAACCCACTGTAACCATTAAACAGCGGTTAATTCCTATTTACAATTTTAAAGGAACAGAATAAAAGAAAAGTTACAGTGTTGTTCTTTAAAACAAAGGGTAACTATAAAAACGATTTTTTTAGACAAATGAATTTTTATTTACGTACAATGAATAATTTACCCTATTTACTATGAAGGAATGGTTAGATGAACCTATGGAAGAGTTATCAAAAAAACCAAAGCCCCATGAAAAACATTATAATAATACACTTTAATTGAATAAAACTAATAGAATATTAAAAGAAGGTGCTTATTGATCAATAAGCACCTTCTTTTAGTTAAATTATTATTGTTGCTGTAGTTTTTCATAGATGACTTCAGCTGCCTGTTTTCCCCAAATTAGGCAGTTGCTATGGCCCATGCCGCCAATAGAGTTTAAGCCACCGACATTAGCCATACCAACAATTTCACCGGCAATGTAGACACCTTCAATAATCAACCCTTGCGAGTTATAAACCTCACACTTTTCATTCATCATAGGTCCACCAGAGGTAATCATTACATAAGGAACGGTTTTTACACCATAAAAAGGACCATTTTCCATGGGGGTTAATACAGTGCGTCCGAAGGCATCTTCTCCTGCCTTGCAGCCATCGTTATAATTGTTAATGGTTTGTACAAAAGCTTCTACAGGTAATCCAACTTTTTCTGCAAGCTCTTCTACTGTGTCGGCTTGCCAACCAAGGCCATTTTCAATTAAGCTAGCCATAAAAGGTTCAAATTCTTCTTTTACAGAACCCCAGGGTCCGCTGGAAAAGATTTTTGCATCTTCCAAAATCATCTCTTGGCTGAATACGGTATAAACAATATTTTCTTCCGAATAACTCCAAGCATCACTTTTTACTTTGGAATCCCCTCCAACTTCATCAGCCATACGGTTGCCATTGACATCAATCCATAAAGAACCGTTTTGTACAGCGAAATAGGAAAAGTCTCTAAAGTTCTCTCCTGTAGGAATACCTCCTGCATAAGCAGTGCAAAAGTCCATGTTGGTAAAAGCTGCATCCAGCTCTTCAAGCCACTTGTAACCATCTCCACTAACAAAGGCTGGTGCAGTGGTAAGTACATTATCAAAATTATATTTCAACAACAGTTCTTCACTACCTGCGTAGCCACCGGTGCAAATAACCGTAGCCGGGGCGAAATATTCTACTTTGCTTCCATCTTGCAATAGCGCTTCACAGCCAACTATAGCTTGTGTAGTTTCATCTGTTAACAAGTTTGTTACAGTGGTATTGAAAGAAATATAGGCATTTTTTTGGTCAATATATTTTTCGAGTTCGCTGTTTAATGTAGTTGTAAAAGCAGAGGCGCCGCCTTTACCAGAGTAGTTGCGAGCCACATTTAAGGGTTGGTATACACCAAAATAAGGCTCTCTATCACCAAAGTCAGTACCCATTTCATCTAACCAATCAACGGCTTCGCCACTAATTTCAGAGAAAGTACGAGCGATTTCTTCATTGAAGTTTCCTGCTCCACCTAAACGAACAAAGTCTGCATAGCAAAGTTCAGGATCATCTTCAATATTTGCATCTTTTTGCATTTTTGTTCCGGCACCAAGAAGAGTTCCACCAGCTACCATAGCAGTACCACCCACACTGCCGGTTTGTTCCAATACTAGTACATTCATGCCTAATTCTGCTGCACGTGTGGCAGTAGTTAAACCGGCCATACCGGCGCCAATTACAATAACATCAATTTTTTCAAAAGGAATTCCTGCATCTTCTTTTTCCTCTCTTAGGCCTAAAGCATTTTCAATTGCTGCAATGAAGCCTTCGGAAGTAAAAGTAGCTCCTGATACCATATCTACTTGAGTGCTTTGGTTATCAATGATAGCTTTACTTATTTCCTCATAAGCAGGATCACTAATGTCTTGTGTTTCAGAAGAGTTAACTACTTGAATATCAGTTATTTTACCCTCTACAACAGTTACAGACACTTCGATTTCTCCCATTAAACCGTTTCCAGTCCCTGTAAAGGTTCCATTAGCGAATTCTGCCATGGCAATGGTCATTGTTGAAAGAAGCAGAATACATACCAAAAATACCGATAATACCTTTTTCATGAAAATCCCCCTTGTTATTTTATTATTTAGCACAGAACAAGATAGCATCTTTCTTTTTGATTGTCAATTTATATTAATAAATATACAGCAAATCTTCTTTCAGGAAGAAAGCCCCTGTGCTATAATAAAGATACTAAAAGACCAAATCTAAATAGAAGGAGGAGAGAATATGTACCCTAAAATTATTACTATTAGCAGAGAGTTTGGTAGCGGAGGAAGAACCATAGGAAAACAAGTGGCGGAAAAACTGGGTTTTGCCTTTTACGACAAGGAACTGGTAGATAAAATAGCTTTAACTAGCGGCTTAAGCAAAGAATATATTGAGAAAAAGGGAGAAGAATCTACCTTTGGGAATAGTTTTTTGCATATTCTTGCCATGGATACCGGCTTAAATTATGAAGTAGTTCCCCTACAAGACCAACTATTCACCCTTCAATCTAACATTATTAAAGAAATTGCGGAAAAAGAAAAATGTGTCATTGTAGGGCGATGTGGAGATTATGTATTAAGAAATAGAGAAGATTGCCTTAAAGTACACATCTTTGCCGATGATAATTTTAAGGAAAAACGCATTGTAGAGCTTTATGGAGAAAGAGAAGAGAACCCCAAAAAAAGACTACAGAAAAAAGATAAAAGACGGAAAAACTATTACGAATATTATACAGGACAAAAATGGGGTTACGCCCATAACTACGATATTTGTTTAAATAGTAGTATTCTTGGTGTGGAGGAATGTGGGCAAATTATTATTGACTTGATTAAAAAAAAAGAAAATAAAGGATAAGCAAACAATCATGTTAGAATTCATTCTTCGCTTAGAAGAGGAAAAAGACTACTTAAAGGTAGAAGAATTGACCAGAGAAGCCTTTTGGGGTGCTATGAACCCAACTTGTGATGAGCACTATATTGCTCATGTTCTAAGAAAATCGGAAGATTTTATTCCTCAACTGTCTTATGTAATGGAACTTGAGGGAGAATTGGTTGGAAGTATTATGTATTCAAAAGCAAAAGTAATAAGCGAAAAGGGGAAGGAAACCCAAGTGGCCACCTTTGGTCCTTTAAGTGTTTTACCTAAGTATCAACAACAAGGCATAGGAAGTAAATTGGTAGAACATACCTTAAAAGAGGCAGAAAAACTTGGTTATCCTGCGGTATTTATTTTTGGACATCCGGATTATTATAGCAAGTTCGGCTTTGTTAACGCCAAAAAATTAGGTATTACCACAGCTGATGGGAATAATTTTGATGCTTTTATGGCTCTGCCTTTAAAAACAGGGGGCTTGGGAAATGTAAAAGGCAAGTATCATTACGCTAAAGCCTTTGAAATAACCAAGGAAGAAGCGGAAAACTTTGATAAACAGTTTCCTTTTAAAGCCGCCGTAATATTAACCGCTATTAAGGTATTGTTAGATGTACTTCCTAAAGAAAGT
>CAZEIB010000067.1:3165-3607 GCA_964511785.1 uncultured Oscillospiraceae bacterium | reverse complement strand
ATGCTTTTATAAAAAGAGGAATAAGCACTTTGGCTTTTTTGAACAGGGTATCAGGAAGGGAAATACTTACTTGGGAAGGAATAAACGAAGAAACCCTCGCCATCATCAATCAAGTTTTAAAAGAACATGGAATAGCCCCAAAAAGAAGCTAAAAAATCATATTGATTAAAACAACTGCAAATAGTCGTTTTGAAGGGAAGAGAAACCTAACAAAAAGGAACATTCCCTTCTTTTTTATAGGAGTTTCCATTATAATAGATGAAAAGAAAGTTAATAAAAAATAAGGAGCGATGAAATATGAAAAAATTTCCTCCCCTGGTAAAAAACTTCCCTCACATGATTCATGGAGCAGACTATAACCCGGAACAGTGGATGAAAGACAAAGAGACCATTTGGCAGGAAGACATGCGCTTGTTAAAGTTGGCCAACATGAACTCTTTAT
>CAZEIB010000067.1:0-3155 GCA_964511785.1 uncultured Oscillospiraceae bacterium | reverse complement strand
GCTTATGGCTACCAACTAGGAGTTAAGCACAGGTATAAAGAAGGAGAGTTTGATTTTGCATGGCTAGACGAAATTTTAGATAAAATGGCACAAAACGGTGCAGTAGCTATTCTATCAACCCCCAGTGCTTCCAGGCCTATATGGCTTGCAGAAAAATATCCTGAAGTATTACGGGTAGATAAAAATCGAGTAAGGCAACTTTATGGAGAGAGGCATAATCATTGTTTAACCTCTTCTGCTTATAAAGAAAAAGTAAAAATCATCAACGAAAAATTGGCAAAGCGTTATCAAAACCACCCTGCACTGGGAATGTGGCACATCTCTAACGAGTATGGGGGAGAGTGTCACTGCCCATTGTGTCAAGAAGCTTTTAGAGATTATTTAAAAAAACAGTACAAAACCATTGAGGCAGTAAATGATGCTTGGTGGACCACTTTTTGGAGCCACCGATACAACGATTTTTCACAAATTGAAAGTCCTTCTCCTATTGGGGAAACTAACACCCATGGGTTAAATGTCGATTGGATGCGCTTTACTACCCAGCAGCATATTGATTTTTATTTAGAAGAAATAAAACCTTTAAAAGCCATTACGCCTCATATTCCCTGTACGACAAACTTAATGGCCAACTATGATGGCATTGATTATTTTAAACTGGCAAAAGAACTTGATATTGTTTCTTGGGACAGTTATCCTGAATGGACAGGAAAAACAGAAAAAGACATTGCCATAGCTAAAGTATTTGCCTTTGACCATGATTTAATGTATGGCTTAAAAGAAAAACCTTTTATGCTTATGGAAAGCTCCCCTTCTGCTACCAACTGGCGTCCTGTGGCTAAACTTCATCGGCCGGGGGTACATATTCTTCAGTCAATACAGGCTGTTGCCCATGGGTCAGATTCCGTGCAGTATTTTCAATTTCGAAAAAGCAGAGGATCCAGCGAAAAATTTCACGGTGCTGTGGTAGACCATGTGGGAGATGAAAGCCCAAGGGTATTTAAAGAAATACAAAAATTAGGGGCAGATTTACAAACCATGGATGTTATTGTAGGTACCTATAAGCCTGCAAAGGTGGCTTTAGTTTTTGATTACAATGTAGAATGGGCCTTAAACGATATTAAAGGAGGCCTTCAAAAAAACAATAAATATAGAGAAACGGTTATACAGCATTACGGAGCCTTATGGGAACTGGGAATTCCAGTAGAGATCATTGACCAAAGTAAAGATATGGATAAATACGATGTGGTGATTGCTCCAATGCTTTATATGCTAAGAGAAGGCTTTGAAAATAAGTTAAAAGCCTTTGTAAACCGTGGAGGAAACCTTGTAACCAGCTATTACACAGGTTACGTTAATGAAACGGACTTATGCTATTTAGGCGGATTTCCGGGACCCTTAAAAGAAGTAGCAGGAATATGGGCAGAAGAAATAGATGCTCTTTACGAGGAAGATGTAAATGGGCTTAAATGGAAGGAGAAAACCTATAAGGTTCAAGGCCTTGCTGAAATTATTCATGCCAATTCTGCAAAAGTGCTAGGTACTTATGCAGAGGACTTTTACCAAGGAACCCCTGCTCTTACAAAAAACAGCTATGGAAAAGGAAGCAGCTACCATATTGGGGCCAGAACCGAAGAAGATTTTTTATATGATTTTTATGGCTTTGTATTGGAAGAAGCACAGGTACAAAGGCCAATCAAAGAAACTTTACCTAAGGGGGTAAATATTCAAGTGCGTAGCGATGGAGAAAAAACCTACGGCTTTTTACTGAATTTTAGCGAAAAAGAACAAAAGTTTTCCGCTAATGGGCAAAAAATTCAGCTAAAACCTTGGGGATACCAATTAATAGAGATGTAAGAGAAGAAAAATTCTATTGAAGATGAATTTTTTAAATAAAACAAAAAACAAAATGGAGAAAGAAGAAAGGAAATACCAACGTATTATGGTGGTGGGGAATAATGGCAGTGGGAAAAGCTTTTTATCAAAAGAACTGGCTGCTGTTACGGGTTTACCTTGTATCCATTTAGATAAAATATATTGGAAACCTCATTGGCAACAGCCAAGTAAAAAGGAATGGATAAGTATACAAGAAAAACTAATGAAAGCACCCCAATGGATTATGGATGGAAACCATCATCATACAATGGAAATACGTTTTAAAGAAGCGGAACTGATTATTTTTCTGAATATCAATATTTTCCTTTGCTTAACCAGTGTGTTTAGGCGTAAGGGTAAAAAAAGAGATGATATGCCTGAGTATTTGAAAGAAAAATTTGATTTATCTTTTTTTAAATTTTGTTTAAGATTATTGAAATTTTCTAAACATGGAAGGAAAACCATTTTTACATTGCATAAAAAATATCCCGATAAAGATTTTTTAATGTTAAATAGTAGAAAAGAAGCAGGACTTTTGATATTAGCCATAAAGGCAAACAACTTTGACGATAAGAATACATAGGAAGATATGTAATAATAAAAAAGCATATTTGTCAAGGACATTTCACGTAACGTGAAATGTCCTTTATGTGTTGATAAAGATTATATATACTGAATATATAAAGGAGACGAAGAACTTAAATAAAACAAGAGAAAACAACGTATATATCATTTTAAGGTAGAGACATACTAACAGAAACTGTAAAAAATATAAGGGGAAGAAACTGATGATAAATAAAAATGCCTTTAAAAAAAGAATTTCCTTATTGCTGATTTTTCTTCTATTGCTTAGTGTTTTTCCAATACAAGTTTTGTCTTCCAGTGAAAGCCTCAATATCCCAAATCAAGAAGATATTGAAGTTCAAAAAGACGATGATAGCAATGGAGTTGTAGAACCCGAACAAACCTTACCAGACAGCAATGGAGTTGCAGAACCCGAACAAACCTTACCAGATAGTAATGGAGTTGTAGAACCTGAACAAATCTTACCTGATAGTAATGGAGTTGAAGAGCCTGCACAAGCCTTACCAGAGGGTGAAGGGCAACAGCCAATAGATACACACGAAACCAATGACCCACAAGGTGATCAGCAAGAAACCCCGTCTTTGGAAAACACTGGTATTAAAAAACAAGATGATCCTACTGCTCAACCAAGGGATGATGGCATTCCTGCGGTGTATGTAGGAAAAGACTGCTCGGCTTTGTTGGAGATCGTGGATACG
>CAZEIB010000066.1:0-10297 GCA_964511785.1 uncultured Oscillospiraceae bacterium | reverse complement strand
GGGCATATCTTGAGAACAAGCATGGCTGGCAATAAGCATAGCAGCCGAAGCGGAACCTAATTCTAAAGCTTTTTCAATAGGATAACCGATTAACAGCCCATGAAGGAAGGCGGAGCCGTATCCGTCACCACCACCAAAACCTTTTAAGGCATCTACAGGGAAAATATTTACTTGGTAATCTCCATCGGCTGTGTAGGCAGTAGATCCTTCTTTACCATGTTTGATAATTACAATGTTTGCTTTTTGATTAAGCCAAAAACCCTTTGAGCTTTGATCAGTTCCATCAAGAGGAAGAAATTTTTCTGTTAAATCAAACTCTTCTCTGGAACCAATAATAATATCAGATTTTTCCGCTACCATTTGGTAATAAATGGCAATTTCATCATCGTTTTGCCAAGAATAGGGACGGTAATCAATATCAAACACTACAAGTGTGTGGTGTTTTTGGGCAAAAGCTAGAGCCTTTAAACAAGCTTCTCTACTAGGGCTTTTACTAAGAGCTGTACCGGAAATCAAAAGCATTTTTGCTTTTTTAATATAATTTTCATCTACTTGATCAGGGTGAAGGGATAAATCGGCTACTCCTTCACGATACATTAAAATGCTACTTTCAGTAGGAGAAAGTATTTCTGTAAAGGTAAGGCCTAACTTTTCTCCATTTTGAGCTCTTTTAATATAAGAAGTATCTATTCCTTCGTGATTAAAATAGTCTGTTACATAATCTCCAAAAGCATCATCAGATACGGTGCCAATAAAACCTACTTTTCTTCCCAAACGAGCTAATCCTACTGCAATATTTGCAGGTGAACCACCTACATACTTTTTAAAAGTAGTTGATTGACTTAAGGGTTTAAAATAATCTACCGGATTAAAATCAATGGCAATTCGACCCATTGGAATAACATCTATGGGTCTTGATTGATCGATTTTCAGTGCTGCCACAAGAGTCCCCCCATTTTTTAGTTTTATTTTTCACAACTCATATTATTATAGCTATAATTAGCAAGAAGTTCAAGGGTTGTTACTTTTTGTTAATAACAAAACGAGCAACTATATCTTCCTCATACCACATTTTAAAGTTAGTACCCCAAAGGTTGCTATATAAGCCAAAGTAAAGGCTGTGAATTGGAGCTTTATTTGCAAAATGAAGTAAGGAAGGCTCGTTGATAGAAACTAAACCGCTGTCAAGGGGAGTAATGGTATACTGGTTATCGTCTTTTTCCAAAATCACATTTTGTACAAAGTGGGAACGTTGGTTTCCACCTTCAACAGTTTGAGTTGGATCGATAGTTGTAGCAATTTTTTCAAATCTAGCATGGGTACCTTCCTGCAATACAATTGGAAGAAAGAGACCTTCAGGCTTTCTATTGGCAGGTTTGTTAAAAAATTTAACAGTTATTAACCATCCCTCCTGAAAGGGTTCAACAGAAAGCTCTCCTTTTTCAGGGGATCCGGCAAGCGTAAATAGGCTTTGATTAAAAAACCCTTCGCTTTTCCACCCTTGGGAGGTTTTCTTTATCGTGACGTTATCCATTTTTTGATTATCATCTCTTATAGGAGCATCGCTGTCTTCAAAACCGGGCTTTCCATTGTCTGGGTATGCCCATAACCAATTTTCTTCTAAACAATCCAGGCTATTTTGGAAAAAATCTTGATAGGTCTTTTTTCCTACTTGTTGGTAAATAGGAAGTTGTAAGGTGAATAAACCTTTTTCTTCATAAGAAAATAGCCATTCTTCTTCTTGGGGGGCTACTTTTATAATGGGTGAAAAAGCTGTTTTGTTTTGTTTTAAAAAAACATCACTTCCCTTAACAGCCTCTTGCATTTCTTTAGGTAAGGATTGAATGGCTTGGTATAAGTAATTTCGTTGTTCTTCATGGGAAGACTCAAAAAGAGAATAAGTAGGTTGCCATGGCTTTTTTTCCATGGCTTCAAATTCCTTTTTTCCAAAAGCCACTAAATCCCTGTGAGGCATTCCATCAGATAAAGATACATCAATGATATCTGTTTTTCGGGCTTTATCAAAGTCGCCACGAGTCCAATTTTTATAGTCGGGTAAGTATTTTTTTGTATCCATTCCCCAAGTATGTTCGCAAACCAACAAAAGTTGTAGCAAGAAATCTTCCCTTACGCTGGCGGCTTCTTCTGCTGTATTGAAATATTGATTCCAAGTATTATTTTGATCCCAAAAATCTACAAAACGACAAAGCTTTTTTAAAATTTCCACTTTTAAAGGGTCTACACCCATTCCATGAATCCAAGTATCTCCAATTTCCTCTTTGACAACAGGTAAATGATTTTTAACTTTTTGAACGCTTTTAGAAAAATCATCTAATGTGGAGGCTACAATTTCTGCATTTGGAAAGTCTTTTTGCAAAGTATCAAATACTTTTGAAAGTTCTTCTTTACTTGGTGGGCCCATGTTATCTTGGGTATGAAACAGGTACATGGCTTCATCTAAACCGTCAACGGTGGTAATTCCTCCATAGTTTCTGCCGTAATTAACAATAAGCTGTTGCCCTTTTTCATTTTCCCATACAAACATTTCCGGTACTTTTGCCAAGGAAGCAACCCCATTAATACCAATGTGTAAAAAACCCACATCTGCTTCAACCATAGGAGAGACAATACCTATAGTATGGCCTGGAACATCTGTCATTTTTGCAGCAATAGTATGCTTTCCATAACGTTTGTCCAAGGTTTTAGAAATAGCAAGGCCTTGCTTGAAAAGGGTTTCATTGGCCAATTCACTATGAAAGGTGAAAGGCAAGGCGTGATAGGCGATATAGCCTTTTTTCACAGCCTCATCTACCTGTTCAACCATCTTTTCATCACCATGTTTTAAAGCATAGTCAATTAAATAAGAACCAACGGTCCAAATGAAAAGGGGTTTTTCTCCCGGAAGGTTAACTTCTTTTGCCAATTGGATAGAAGCGGGTAAAAAAGTAAAAACATAACGATGAAGCACTTTTTCAGCCAAATCGGTAAAGCCAATATCCAGATGGGTTTTACAAACAACATGTACCTTTTTAATATGTATAGCACTCACTTATATGCACCTCATTTACTCAAAATAGATCGGATTACTAATACTAGCAAGGGTTACCCCTAGGCCTTCAATGGTTCTCCAAATTTCAACTCTGATAAACTTTTTATTATCAGCAGGAAGTTTAAAAGCATATTTTTCACAAGCTTTTGGGGTAAGGGTATGAAATACACCTGTTTCGTCAATAAGGCGCACTTCATCATTTCCACTTAATTTACCTACTTCAACCTGTAATTTAGAGTCCTTTGAAGTCTCTCCCATAATAGCATCAGCTGTAGATAAATAAATGGTAGGTGCATCAGGAGTCATACCTATAAAAACGTTTCCTTTGTTGATGGCTTCTAAAATATCACTACTATTTCTTGACATGGCATATACAAAAAGGGTGGGAGTACCGATGTTTCTAAAAAGTTCTTCATGGTGACAATCGCTTCCACCTATGGCAATGGTTTTTTGCCCCTTAGATAAAAGTTCCTGCCAAAGAAGAATAGCCTCCATATCCATACCGGTAAAAGGTCCATTCCATATTTCAATGCCGTCATAGGGGATATCTTGGTCAAAACCAAAGGTCCATCCACAGTTGGGGCATTTAGGATGGTTTAATATAAGCAATGCCTCCGAAGCCTTGCCTTCGCGCATAATGCTTACTACTTCTTCTTTATTGTTGGCATAATAGGTACGAATAGGCTTTTTTTGGCCTAACAAATTGTAATGCCCGTTATAATAAGTTACTTCAATCCCTGGAATGACGGTAATGTTCTCATCACTGTAGTTATTTGTGTTGGAGGTCATGGAGTTATGATCTGTTACAGCAATAAAATCTAAACGGTTTTGTTTTGCCCGTGTGACCAGTTCTTCCACAGTATACCAGCCGTCGGAATGTTGAGTATGGAGGTGAACATCTCCTTTTAGTAAAACCCTTTCCTTGAGTGTTTGTTTTACGGTAATAGTTACCTTACAGCCCTCCGGTGCAATTTTATAGGCGCCTAACATCACATACCAAGTGCCTTTTTCAATTTTAGTAGGGAAACAGCCGGGTGTAGCAATATCTTCTTTAATAAATACACTACGTTTGTTTGACCCTGTTGCCCCTAAAAGATTAAAGTTTTCATCTTCTAAAGCGAAATCAACAATGTTTATTTCTTCTCTAAAAGTGTAATTACCTTTTTCCAGCGTTTGAAAATGATCATAATCATATTGAATGTCAATGCGTTGCACATTATCTAAAATATCAATAGGCACGCGTATATATTGTCTTTGTTCTTGATGAGAAATCATTTTTTCAATAGTTTGAATCATATTTTTCTTCCTTTCCTTAGCCTTTGGCCGCCCCAACGGTTAAACCGCCAATTAAAAACCTTTGAGCCACAGTATATAAAAGAATCAAAGGAATAACTGTAATCACAATGGCAGCCATTTGGGCATTAGGGGCAATATAGGTAGAACCTGAGGTGCTGTCAATATTGGTAGTAATTTGCCTTAACACAATAGGTAAAGTATAAAACTTAGCCTCTGTGGTAATAACTAGAGGAATCATAAAGGAATTCCATTTGCCAATAAACTCTAAAAAAGTAATAGAGGCTAAGCCAGGCAGGGACAGGGGAAGGTAGATATGGGTAAAAATACGAAGTTCTGTAGCATTATCTATTCTTCCAGACTCTGCCAAAGCATCGGGAACAGATTCAAAATAATTACGCATAAGCATAATAGAAAAACCGGAAATAAGGCCATTTAAAATTAAACCTTGATAGCTGTTTAGAAGGTTTAATTTTTTGTTTAAGGAATACATAAACATTAAGGTCAAATCTCCAGGAATCATCATGGTAAATAAAATAATACCGGAAATCAGTTTTCTAAAAGGTAACTCTTTTTGAATGAGCACATAACCGGCCATGGCAGATAAAAATATTTGTAAAACCGTAGCAATTACTGCTACAATAGAAGAATTTTTAAAGGCATTGCCAAGATTGTTTAAGGTCCATACGGTACTATACCCCTCTACCGACCAGTTTTTAGGAATTAAAGTAATTCCCGGGGCCATAGAATCATAAGAGGTGGAAAGGGAAACGGCCAAAACATTAAGCATGGGGATGACCATGGTTAAAAAAACAGCGCCTAGAAAAATATAATTAATTATTCGCTGCCACCAAGTAAGCTGGTTTTTAATCACATAATTTTTTTTCATTTATTTTTCCTCCTTTCTTAATCTTGGTCATAACCTGAAATGCGACGTGTAATAACAGTGATGACCATGGTCACCAAAAGAACAATAACGGCTGCGGCAGTGGCTTTACCGGTTTTGGATTTAATAATTCCCTCTTCATAAATATATAATAGAACCGTTCGTATACCATCTTTGGTAACAGGACGTTCTAACATAAGTACTTGATCGAAATTTCGAAGTACACCTGTGGCTCCAACTACCAATAAAGTAGAAATAGTGGGAATAAGTTGGGGCAGAATAATGTAACGGATTTGCTTCATTCTGCTGGCACCGTCGATAATGGCTGCTTCATATAGGGCGGGGTCAATTCCTACAACGCTGGCTAAAAACAACACACAAAAATACCCTGCTTGTTTCCAAGCATTTGTAAATAAGATGACAGGCCTACCCATAGATGCAGTGGTGAAAAAGCCTATTTTATCAAGCCCCAATGTTTCAAGTAAAGTATTTACAATACCATTATGAGATAAAATAAAAATCCACATCCCCCCAACTACTGTCCAGGAGAAAAGGTAAGGTAAAAAACTTACCGTTTGTAAGGCAGATTTGGCAAATTTGCTTTTAATTTCATTTAGTCCTATAGTTAATATAAATGCAACAAACAAGTTGATTAAAAGAGAAACAGTACCTAATAAAACAGAGTTAATCATGGCTTGTTTAAATACCGGATCGGTTAAAATGGTTTTATAATTTTCAAAGCCAATCCAAATAGCAGGTTTAAAAAGCTGTTCTTTTTGAACACTTTGTACAAGGCCCATACCCATAGGCCAAAAAGTAAATATGGCAAAATAAATGAGTACAGGTAAAATCATTACGTAAATACCGGTAAACCGTTTCATTTTTTTAGCAGTTTTATGGAATCTGCTTTTGTTTTTATGTGCAGTATTGGTAGCAATACTCATAGGGATTCCCTCCTAAAAACTTTATAAAATAAGGGCTAATCTGCTAGCAGATTAGCCCTTATAGATTACATTACTAAATAATACCTGCTTCTTTCAACTCTTTATCCATTCCGGCAACACCGTCGGCACCAGTCATGGTACCGTTAATTATTTGAGTAGCATATTTGGATACAATTTCTTTGTACCTGTCTACTTGGCTACTGCTGTATTCAGTTGTAGCATAGGGGAGGTATTCCATTGCTTTTTCAAAACCGGGGTTCCATTCAACAGGGCTTACATACTTACGGCTAGTAGGTACAGGAGCACCATGATCTTTGCCGTGAGCTTGACCCACTTCGGTTAAAACAACTTGATCTCCTTCTAAATTCCAGTCATGGCCTTCAATACCAATAGATAGCAGTTCGCCACCTTCTTGAGTAGCAAAGTATTCCAATACTTTAAAAGCTCCTTCAGGATTAGTTGCATTAGCAGGAATTATCCACAAAGAAGGATCTCCTCTAGACAACATATAATCACCGTTAGCATTTTTCGTGCCGGGTAGGGCGTAAGCTTCAACCTTTGAAGGGTAATTTTCAGCGGCATTAATGTTGTATAGGCCAACCCAGGCTGCCCAGTCTACAACTAGGCCTGTATAACCTGTAGTAAATTTATTGCGCATGTCGGAAGTTTCGTTAATAAGAGCATCAGGGTCCATAATTCCTTCGGCATAAAGCTTTCCTAACCATTCCCAAACAGGAATGGCTTCTTCGCTGGCGTAAGGAACTTTAAAACTGCCATCTTCTTGAGGAACAATACCTGCTTTAAGGTTTGCAGAGGCAAACCAAGGTTGCAAGTCGTGAAGGCCTTTAATATGGGTGTTAAAAGCATAGAAGCCTTCTACATCACTATTGCCTTCTTGGATTTTTTTGAGAGCTTCATAATATCCTTCCAAAGTAGGCTCAATGGCATCTACATCTACCCCCGCTTTTTGGGCAGCAGCCTTATTAATGGTAGGTAATTTGTGTACTTCTGTTTTGTTAAAAGCAGCCCAAATTTTTCCGTCAATGGTTACTTGCTCCCACTCGTCTGCAGGAACTACTTCAGTGTCTCCTAAAATGGGGGAGTTCTTTACCATATCAGTTAAGTCAACAAGAGCTTCCATTTCGTAGAATTCGTGTAATTGGTTAATACTTACATATAAAAGATCGTAAGATTCGCCCGCATTAAGTTTTTGGAACATCACTTCCCCATATTTAGAGGCAGGTTTTTCCATAGTAACATTGCCATTTACCCCTTTGCTTAAAGCTTGGGCAAACAGCACCATTTCTTCTTCGTCCTTTCCACCGGTAACGTTGGTAAGAATTTTCACATCCCCAATGCTTTCTTCGGCAGTGGCAAAAGAAAACAAGCCAAGTACCATGATAGTGGCCAGTAGAAGTGATAAGAATTTTTTCATCATTAAGATTCCTCCTTAATTATTAGTAAATTACATTTGGTGTTTTGTTTCCTGCTGATTATAGTATAGAAGCATTATTTGACATAGTCAATATACCAAATAAAAAACTTATATACCAAAGATTGATAAAAAGCGAAAAGAATTGTTATTTTATTTGCAATTATTTGATATATCAAATATAATAGAAGAGTTCAAAAATTCGTTTGATGAGGAGGTTTGTTATGAAAGATGCTTTTTATTTATATGAAAAAATCTACCATGACTTATTGGAAAAAATTCAAAGTGGCCAATGGGAAACAGGATTTAAACTTCCAACAGAACATGAGTTGGCTGAAGAATATAAAGTAAGCCGCATTACCAGTAAAAAGGCATTAAATATGTTAGCAGAAGAAGGGTTAGTTACCCGTCGGCCGGGTATTGGTACGGTAGTCATTACAAACCAATTATCTCCAAGTGGATTAAAAGAAAATGGAGCCTTATCTTCCACAACACCTTCCAATACCCTTATTCCCTTGGGTCTAATTATGGAAGATATTGGAGAATCCTATTCCTCTTCCTTATATTATGCCCTTGAAAAAGAGGCAATAAAGGCAGGATATTACATATCCTTAGCCATTTCTTATGGAAATCAAAAAAAAGAAAGAGAAGCTCTAAGGCAGTTGCTTAGTTTAAATGTTGCAGGAATTATGATTGTGCCTGCCCATGGCAGGTTTTACAATACAGACTTATTGCGATTGGTTTTAAATCACTTTCCTGTTGTGTTGTTAGATCGCCCCTTGGTGGGGGTGCCTGCAGCCAGTGTTCATTCCGACAACTTCAGTGGCAGTAAAAATTTAGTAGAACATCTTTTAGGGCATGGACACCGCAACATTGGTTTTATTACTGCCCACATTGAGGAAGCCCTCTCTTTAGAAGATAGATACCAGGGGTATGTAAAAACCATGGAAAAAAACCACTTATTTCCTTTGGCACCACTGGTAATTAGTAGCTTGTCCCGCCATGTAGGCTGGTATCCTGAAGCAAAAAATGATTTTTTGAAAACCATAGAAGAAATAAAGGCTTTTATTTTACAACATCCTTCTACCACGGCTTTTATTTGTGCAGAATATCCTATAGCTTATTTAACAAACCTTGCTCTTAAAGAGATTGCTGTACCCAACAAAGAAAACTTTGCCATTGTTTCTTTTGACGCAAAGTATAACCATTTTAGTGAATTTGAGTTTACCCATATCAAACAAGATGAAAAACGCTTAGCCCAACAGGCCCTGCAGGTAATACATGCCATGATTGAAGGGAAAAACATGCGTCGCCAAAATTTTATGGTTCCTGTTCAATTGTTAACCATCAAAAAATAGCAGAAAAGCTTTGTTTTCATTATTCCACAACCATTTTCACCGCCTATACTGCCAGTATCATCGGCAGAAAACTGCTTTGCTAGAGCTTAAGAAAACAGGTCACCCTGCTGGCAGGTTGGATAGTATTAACGATGATGACATGGAAGAGACTGAGAATGAACCTGACGGCATTGGGGAAAGCAGTAAAGAAGAAAGAAGTTCTGAAAAGTTATCTGACTATAACGCATCATTCGTGCGGAAAAAAGCAAGTTCCAATCGGATTTAACGATAGCAAGAGAGACCTCCACTAGCATTTACAATATGTTGGTGGAGGCTTTTTTGTGGTGTGCAGCGAAAAGCGACGTACCTGAATAATAAAATTTTCTGTTGTATTTGCTGGTGCATTTTTGTTATATTATGGTTATATTTCTATAATTATGATTATTTTTATATCATTTAAATATGTCAACCCACAAGGGCTTAAACCAGTATATACAACAAGAACCACCATATTTGGTGGTTCTTGGGTTGGCGGAGAGTTAGGGATTTGAACCCTAGTTACGCTATTAACGTAAACACGATTTCCAGTCGTGCGCCTTCGACCACTCAGCCAACTCTCCATAAATCAGCTTACACAGCAAAATGAATTATACACAGTAAAGTGTTGCCTGTCAAGAGAAAAACGGAGATATTTCCGGGAAAAAAGGCTAACATAAGAATGCAGCTGACCAAAAATTTCAGTTTTTTCTAATATTTCTGGCCAGTAAGTAAACTGTGTTAAAAGTAAAGTAAGCACTAAGATAGAGCAAAAGAAAAAATCACCATTTTACTAATCAATTGGATTTAGTAATCTACATGCAAAACTGCTGAATGCGCTCCCCTTTTCTTGTTTACCAATCGCTAATACCATGGCATTTGTAATCAAATCAAAAACTCATTCATAATGTTTTTTATAACTATAGATAAGCCATCATATCACGTTTTTTTCCTATGACGATATTGGCTTCACATTTTAGTTTAGCTGGTCAATCATCCGTACCAGGTGTTTTTCGCAGTTCGGAGTTGTTTTCGAACCCAGGCTGGCCCTAATTTAGGCTTTTTTGATGCAAAAAACCGTTTCTTAACAATGAACATTCATTTTTAAGAAACGGCTTTGGTGCTGAAGGCCGGACTCGAACCGGCACGTACTTTGAGTACGGGAGATTTTAAGTCTCCGGCGTCTGCCATTCCGCCACTTCAGCAGATATAAAAAGCCTGCGCCTTGTTAGAGGAAGCAGGCATATCCTCAATTGGAGGCGCCACCCAGATTTGAACTGGGGAATAAAGGTTTTGCAGACCTTTGCCTTACCACTTGGC
>CAZEIB010000065.1:0-10338 GCA_964511785.1 uncultured Oscillospiraceae bacterium | reverse complement strand
AAATCACCTATTCAAGTATTTCTACAAATGGTGCACTTGACTTGACAATTCAGCTTATATAAAAGAAAGCTATTAACAGCTAATGCATCAATAGCTTTCTTTGTGCCTTTCCATTAAGGGGTCTCTTTATTTTTTACAGGTTGATTTCCCTTGTGTTTTATTTAATATCACTCGGTTTTTCAGCAGGAATTCCTTCTTCTTTTGGGGTTTCTTTTTCAGCTCCTTCAGCGTTCTGGCTGTTTTCGCCACCTAAAATAATTCCTCCACCGCTTCCATGGGGGGCATCAGGTCCTGGTTCACTTGGCACAGGAGCTAGGCTTGGCGATGGGTCTGGGCTAGGGACCGGGGTTGGTTGAGTTGGGGTAACCCCAGTTGGTAAATCGCTAGGTCTTCCTGTAGGAATGGGCATAGCCGTAGGGGGAGTTGGGTTTTTAGGATTTTTAAGGGCTTTTAATGTTCCCTGTCCCACAATCCCGTCTACATTTAATCCTTGTCCTCTTTGGAAAGCAAGTACAGCTTCATATACGGTTTGTTCAAAGGTTCTACTGGTATAAGTTAAATATCCTAATTCAATCAGTCTTTGACTTAATTGATAAACGGCTTCTCCACTGTTGCCATAGCGTAAAATTCTGGAACTGTATAGGGCCCAATATGGGTCTGATGGGGTAACCCCTCCCACAGCCGCATTTAATTTAGCTTCAGTATTTTTCCCTACAATACCATCAATGGCCAATCCGTAGTTTCGTTGAAAATTGCGTACAGCCTGTTCCACTGTAGCATTAAATACATTGGATTCTTTCGTTAAATAGCCTAGTTGAATCAATTTTTTCGTAAGTTCAGTTACTTTAGGTCCATGGTGATTTAAACTTAAATAACTTGTAGAGGGTACCAAGGTATTAATCGTGTTTAAAGTGGCTCCACCTGCAACACCGTCTGCTACCAAACCATAAGCTCTTTGGAAATTTTTCACTGCATTGGTTACTGTTTGAGTATAGGTTCTGGTAGAACTATTCATATACCCTAAAATAACAAGTCTTCTAGTTAGCAGTAATACACTTTCACCTTTGCTGCCTTGGGACAATACAGTTCCTCCGGCATTGCCACTGGTAGAAGGTTTCTTTGTTGCAGTAGGCTTTTGGGTAGGTGCAGGGGTTACCGTAATAATTTGAGGCGTAGGCATAATTGTTTCTATAGTGGTAAATTCAGGGTGATCCGTATAGGTTTTCAGGGTTTGTTCCCCTATGGCTACTTTTACCCCTCTTTTCCAGCCTTGAGCCATAGTAGCGGGTTTATCGGCATACTGATTTGCACTACCTGCAATATAAAGTCTGTCATCATCGGTATTTACAGCTAAAGCTCCCGGAACTGCTTCTCCCGTTTGAGCAAGGGCAGGATAGAAATCGTAATTGGCATTTTCGCCGTAGCTTGCAAAAATTCTATATTCTTTTTCGCCAAAGGCATTGGTAAAATAATATACATTATTTTGGTTTCCCCATTTTTGATAGCCTAAGGGTAAGGTGCCTGGTGCTTGGGGAGCAGCTTTTGCAACTCCGGCAACATTCACATCTTCATTAAGTGCTTGCAGGTTTGCTTCTACAGTTACAGAAAAGGAATAGTTCTTTTCTCCCGTTGCTGTTGTTTCTTCTTTAGCACTTAAATTAATTGGGTAAAATCCATCTATACCGTTTAATTGACCATATACCCTAAACTGGGTTTTTCCTTGGGAATTATTAAAACCATACACCACATGGTTTAAGCCGTTTAATGTTAAAGGTGTATAAAATAGAGGAATGACCGATTCATCAGATACCTCTTTAATAACCAGGTTGTTTGCAGATGTAGGTAGGTTTTCAGCAAAAACCATCAAACTTCCCACTGCTAAAACTAACACCAGCATTAAAGCCAAGGTTTTTTGTAGTTTTTTCATTTTCTTTCCTTCCTTCTAATTCATTTTGTTCTAATCTCATAGTGCGCAGGACATAAGTAAGTCCTGTACACTATAATAACGATTGTCTTTCCGATTTTCTTCCCAAAAAGTAAAATCTTATTTATTTACTTCTCTATTAAAATGGTTTTTCCTTTTACCATCCCTTGGTTTTCCCTATTTCTTTTTCTTTTTATTTTCTTAGTAAGATTATACCGTACTTGCGAGTTGTAATAATTTAAAGTACAATTAAACAAGATTGTCATTACCCTCGGAAAGGATTTTTCGCCTATGTCAACAATGCTACCTTCTTCCTATCAACAGTGTTTTTTTGAACTGAAAAAGTTCTTTCCTAGCACCCGTTATCAGGAAAATCGCCCTCTGGCACCTCTTACCTCCTTTCGCATTGGCGGTAAGGGAGATTTTATGATAGAACCCACCTGTGCAAAAGAGATAGCCTTTATTTTTTCTACGGCTTCTTACCATCAAGTTCCTTGTAGAATAATGGGTCATGGCAGCAATATTTTAGTTGATGATGAAGGGGTTCGGGGAATTGTCATTCTTTTAAGTAAACATTTTTCTACCATCACCTTGGCCGAAAATTATCTAACCGCTCAAGGGGGAGCATCCTTGGCTGCGATAACCAAAGCCGCCGCCAAAGAAGGGCTAGGAGGAATGGTTCCTCTTTGTGGTATTCCCGGCTCTTTAGGGGGTGCTGTATATATGAACGCCGGAGCCTATGGCGGCGAAATCTCCCAACATTTTGTAAAGGGCACCTTCCTTACCCAAAAAGGTGAATTGCGTATTTTGTCTAATCATGAAATGCATTTTTCTTATCGGCATAGCATTTTACAGGAAGAACCCCTTTTGCTTATTGATGCAACCTTCTCCTTAGAAGAAGGAAATCGTCCTCAAGAGCTTTTTTCTCAAATGAAAGAGCTTAATGATAAGCGAAATCAAAAGCAGCCTATGGAATACCCTAGTGCAGGTAGTGTTTTTAAGCGCCCAGAAGGGCACTTTGCTTCTGCGTTAATTGATCAATCTCAGCTAAAGGGTGCCACTGTTGGCGGTGCCATGGTTAGCTTAAAACATGCAGGTTTTATTGTAAATAAAGAAAATGCTACTGCCAAAGACGTTAAAGCATTAATTTCCCATATACAAAAAGAGGTTTTTCAGCGTTTCCAGGTATCTTTGGAACCGGAAATACACATTTGGACCCCTTGATATAAATAAAGGAGAATGATATGAGATTTTTAGTATTAACCGGTCTTTCCGGTGCAGGCAAAACCATTGCTCTACGTTACTTAGAGGATATTGGTGCCTTTTGTATTGATAATATGCCGCCTATGATGATGGTAAAGTTTATGGAAGCTTGCCAATCTCCCTCTATGGATGTACCTTTAGTCGCTATGGCCGTTGACGTGCGAAGCGGTGAGTTTTTTGATGCTAAAGCTGTTCGAAAAGTTATTTCCGAGGCAAGGGAAATCGGATATAAAATTGATACTTTATATATGGAGGCCAGTGAGGATGTATTAATTAGCCGCTACAAAGAAAGTAGACGAGACCATCCTCTAGCCAGTGACCAAATTAGTTTACAAGAAGCTATTACCAAAGAACGTACTCGCCTTGAACCTTTAAGAGAATCAGCCAACTATTTAATCGATACTACTTCCCTAAGACCAAAGGCTCTTCAAAAAATGCTTAAAGATATTTTTGTGATTGAACAGGATAACCAATACATGCGCCTTGAAATTTTATCCTTTGGCTTTAAGCGTGGCCTTCCCCGTGAAGCGGATTTAGTACTGGATGTACGTTTCCTTCCAAACCCTTTTTATATGGAAAGTATCGGTCATTTTACAGGCCTTGACCAGCCTGTAAAAGATTTTGTTATGAACCACCCAGTTACGGTTGCCTTCATGGAAAAAGCCATGGATATGCTTTCTTTTCTCTTTCCTCATTATCAAACCGAGGGAAAGCATCGTTTAGTTGTGGCTATAGGCTGTACAGGCGGTGCACACCGTAGTGTAGCCATTGCAGAGGAAATTGCCTCTAATTTTCGTAGTAAAGGTTATTTAATCGATGTTAATCATAGAGACCTTGCCTTAGAACAAGCCCATTGGAAAACCTTATAATCGCTTTTAAAACAAAGGAAGATGCCTGTTGTCTTTTTCATCTCAAACCAAAGAAGAATTAATTCGTACTCCCCTTGAAAAATTCTGTTGTGTTTTTCAAGAATTGGGTGCCATTACTCAAACCTCTGCCAGCTTGGCTTTACAAGGAAAGGGCCAGTTTCAGCTAACCTATCAAGTTGAAAGCCCTGCCTTTGCCCGTCGTATTTTTCTGCTTCTACGACAAGGTTTTTCTATTACTCCGGCCCTTCACGTAGTAAGTCATCCACGGTTTAAAAACAAAAAAACCACTGTACTTACTGTTGCTAATCAAAATGCTGCCACGCTTTTAGAGCAGTTTGATATGATTACAATAAAGGAAGATGGCCATTTCCAATTATCGCGTATTTCCCCTAGGCAAAACCCTACAAAACGCTGTTGTAAAAATGCTTTTTTGCGAGGGGCTTTTCTAGGTTCCGGTACTATTACCCATCCAAACAAAAGTTATCATTTGGAAATACGAACCCCTAAAGGCAGCTTTTATAAAAACTTAATTGATGTAATGAAAAAATCCGGTTTTTCTCCTAAAACCTCCCTTCGTAAAGGAAGCTATTTTGTTTATTTAAAAAATGGAAATGAAATTGTTGCTTTTTTAGCTGCTACAGGAGCCCATGACTCCCTATTGGAAATGGAAAAAATTCGTATGCAAAAAGAAATTCTCAACCAAGTAAACCGCAGCATGAACTGTGATCAGCACAATTTAGATAAACAATTAAATGCTGCCCAAAAGCAAATTTCCGCCATTACTCTTTTACAAAAAGAAAATCTTTTTAATACATTACCTTCTTCCCTACAAGAAACCGCTGCTTTACGATTGGCCTACCCAGAAGTTTCTTTGGAAACCTTAGGTTCCTATCTCTCCCCCTCTCTTGGAAAATCCGGTGTGAATCACCGTTTACAAAAAATTATTTCTCTGGCAGAAAATCATTCCGTAAAAAAACATCCATCAAAGGAGGGTCCCCATGATTCGTAAAGAAATTATTTTTCCCAATAACGAGGTATTAAAACGACGTGCCACCACTCAGTTTGTTAACCTTGCCGGCCGCTTTCATAGTCGTATTATGATAGAACACGACAATAAAGTAGTGAACGGAAAAAGCATGTTAGGCCTTTTATCTTTAGCTACCGCTTCCAATAAGACGATGATTTTAACCGTAGACGGCTCCGATGAAGCCGCAGCTGTTGCCGCTATTTTAGCTCTTTTAGAACAAATGAATGAATAGCCTATCTATTTTTTAGGCAAAGTCTATTCTATCAAAACAAAAACGCATCCTCCGGCGGATACCGCCGGAGGATGCGTTTTTCGAAAACTTCTACCCTAAAAATTTATTCCACTAACCTCTTTGTTCTTTTTTATTCATAAGTTTGTCCTATCACATTTACATACCAGTTTTCCACATACTGATAATTCATTCCCTCTTGAGTCTGTTTTTCTTCCTCAATTGAAAAAATATTTTCTTGTTTTTCTCTGGCTTCTTCACTGGCATCATAATAATACTGGTAGCGTTTAATCACCGTTCCCAAATTTCCTTCTACAGTGCTTACCAAATAAATTTCATCTTTTATATATTCTACATCGGTAATAAAACCTACATGAACCGTCTCGTTGGCTTTTTTTCGGACTCCATATATATTAATATAGCCAGGTCTTGGTATACGGGTTAGCCGCTCTAAATTTCGGTAACCTGTAATAATTTTTCCTACCCCGGCTTCCCTAATGGCAAAAGACTGGTCTTTATCTACCGGCACAGCATCGGCCCAATAGCACATTTCCACTTCCCCTTCATCTAATGCCCAGCCAATAAAAGCACCACACCAACCAAAAGAACACTCCTTATTGCAATACCATTTCGTATATTTGTTAGATTTCCCAAGCCTTTTCCCACCAAATTCTTCCCATTCTTTTATCGCTATATCAATGGCTTTTTTTACATTCTCTGTTGGGTATTCATCTTTAACTGATAGGATATATTTCTTTTCTCCCCCTTGATTATGAACAACAAGGGTAGTTTCTCCCTGAATAAGGGCCTTCAGCTTTCCTGTAGAGGTTATCATCGCAATCTGCTCATCTTGAATTTCTACCTTTCCTATAGGAGCATCCATTTCTTCCAAAGGATGAATTTTAATCACCCTATTTTCAGGAAATTCTTCCCCTATTACTCCTATGGAAAAACCCATTACTACCATTAACAGTAATAAAGCAACAAATTTTTTAATCATTTGCTTTTTTCCTCCACCCATCTTTTCCACGTTTCTACATCTTCTCCAAGGGTTATTTGGCTGCCGTTACGAACAATAGGCGATTTAAGAAACTTAGGTTGTTCTTCCAAAGTCTCTAAAATCACCTGAGGAATATTGGTATGACCAATAGGATGCTCTTTGACTTTTTTATCTTGGTAGTCTACCAAATTTTCTACCCCTAGCACCTTAGCAAACAAGGCTAATTCTCGTTTACCCAGCTTATGTTTTTTCAAATCCAACAATTGGTAGGAAATTTTTCTTTCCTTAAAAAAACGTTCCGCTTTTTGGCTTTCAAAGTTTTTTTTGCTTACATAAATTTGTATGTTCATTTTTCCTCTATAACTTTCCGTTCCGACACATAAAGGGATTTATCCCCAATTAAGTATTTTTCAACATAGCTTTTAATGGCAATTTTAATGGTTTCTTCCGCCTCTACTTTCCCATACATTTTTCCTACTGTCATCACTTTTCCTTCTAAATTTTTATACACTTCAAAAAAATGGCTGATTTCCTGAATGGTATGAGCAGGCAGTTCTGAAATATCGTAGTAATCCGCCATAGAAGGATCTCCTAAAGGAACTGCGATAATTTTTTCATCATTACTTTCTCCATCTACCATATTAATCATCCCTATAGGTCTACACTGTACTAAAGTAAGTGGTAAAATCGCTTCTTGGCAAAGAACCAGTACATCTAAAGGATCCTTATCATCTCCGTAAGTACGGGGAATAAACCCGTAGTTTGCCGGATAATGGGTAGATGTATATAACACCCGGTCTAACATCAGCATACCGGTTTCTTTATCTAACTCGTATTTGTTTTTTCCTCCCTTGCTAATTTCAATTACTGCTACAAACTCGCTATGGGAAATTCTGGAAGGATGAATGTCGTGCCAAATATTTGCCATTAAACTACCGCCTTTCCTTTTTCGTCATCTTCATTTACTACTCTCTTCTTCTTACATCTTCTCCTAAAAAAGCCATTAGCTCACATTGTCTGGGGTTTAGAAGCCTTGAAGAAATTCGCTCCGTATATCTGTTTTGAATTTCTACACTATTTAAATTAGTGCTGATAATAGTATGCCTTCCCCCTTGTTGTCTTTGATCAATGGTTCTGAAAAGTTGAATAATGGTAATATTTTCCATCATTGGCTCTATACCCAAATCATCAATTAGCAATAAATCACATTGAATAATAGGATCTAGTAATTCCCATTGATTAGAAAAATGAGCCTGGCGGGCCAACTCAATAAATTGGTAAGCTGTCATGTACATAACAGCATAGCCTTTCATAAATATACTTTGGGCAATAGATTCCATTAAAAAAGTTTTTCCTAAACCGCTTTGCCCTACAAAAAGCATATCCGGTACAGAATTATTAGGAAATTCTTGAGCATATCGATAAGCCTTTTCTTTAATTATGGCCATGTAAGCTCTTTGGCTGATTCCAAGGCTTGGAATCAGTTCATCTGAATAAACCTTTTCATCATAATTTTCAAAAGTATGATTTCCTCTACCCCAGGGGGTTTTTTCTTCTGCCTTTTTCTTTTTATAGGCGCTACTTAAACACTGGCAACGTTTTTTCAAGGGTTCTCCTACATAGCCTGTGTCTTTACAAAGGTTGCAATCATAAATGGGCTGCAAATAATCCTCAGCAAACCCTCCTTTGACCAGCTCATCTCTAATTTGCTTATTATATTCATCAATCATTTTTTCTGCATCCACAATATCTTCTTCTGCCTGATTGATGGCTTTTTTCAGCTGGTCAAAGAAAAAAACCCTTCTGTCTTCTACCAGTTTTGCCACTTGAGGCACCTTGTTTTCTACCTCTTTCAGTCTACGATCTTCCTCCCATTGATTTTCTTGGCGGCGACGAGCATAATCATTTAGCACTTCCTTTAGTAATCCATTACTCATTTTTCCCTGCCTCCTTAATTAACGCTGCCGCTTTGGTAGCCAAATCAATTTCATCATAGCTTCTCTGTTTATATTGTTGTTCAGCTACAACTTTTTTCCCTTTAGGCTTTTCATGGTTTTTGTCTTGATAATTTCCTTGGCTTTTTTCTGCCTTTTCTACTGTATTAATTCCCTGTTCTTTCCAAATTTCCAATACTTTATCCATATAAATCATTTTTTTATCTGCGTGGGTAGCTTTTTGGGCCGCTACCCCCAGTAATTCTTCAGAAAAATTCCATTCTTTCTGCCATTTGTATAATAGATTTCTATGGGCAGCCGTAGGCTTCCCCTGATGCCCAGTAATGTCGTAAAGAGTGGTTAAAAGTTGATTTGCCTGATAAAA
Source organism: uncultured Oscillospiraceae bacterium (assembly GCA_964511785.1). Lineage (GTDB taxonomy): Bacteria > Bacillota > Clostridia > Christensenellales > Aristaeellaceae > CAYFQH01. The sequence continues at coordinate 1,707 of CAZEIB010000065.1, read as the reverse complement.
TGCCGCCACATAGTCTACTGCTTTTTCTTGGGTTGTAATACCCTTTTGCGCCCATGTGGTAATTAGAGAATGGACTTCATCCATTTTTCCTCCACTTTTGGCCACTTCTTTAGCAGCTATCATCAATACTTCATGAGGCACCAGTAGCAGCATTTGATCATATAATCCATGAACCATTTTACTTCCCTTTGTATAGCGCATACCCAAAGCATTTAAAAGTTCTTTTACAGGTTCGCTTTTTTCACTTTGTTTTTGCAAATGATCCTCTATTGCTTTTTTACCGGTAAAACCTTGGCCCCTTTCTTCATATAGGCCTCGTAATATTCCATCTAAATAACCCATATTCGGGTCCCCTTTAGTGGTTTGGCTACAAGCCGCCTCTATAGCTTCATGGTCAAATTTCCATTGTGTAAGCCATTTTTCATATAAGTCCATCTCATCTTTAGAGGGCTGTCTTCTTTTGCCGAATCTTCGCAGTATTTTTTTTGTGCCTTTTTCAACCGCTTGTGATTTTTCCAGTATCTCTTCCGCTTCCTCTACAGTGGTTACCTTCTCTTCTGCCAAAGCAACAGCCAATTTTTCTGCTGCTCCAAAGGTAAAATATTTTCCTCTATGAACAATACAATGATGAATTAAGTAAATTACTACTTCCACAGGCAAATGCAAATCTTCTACCCATTCATAAGCTTGGGCAATTTCTTTTCCATGTACTTGTCTGTCGTTACCAAAGGCACTATATACCGCTTCAGCAAAACTTTCGTACTTTTGATCTTCATGAATATTTTGACGCATAAACATTAATTGTTTAGCATTCATATAACGATATCCAATAGGATCATCACTAATACGCTGAACAAGACCTTTGCGCTCCCAGTAACGGTAAGCTCCTTCTACTTCAGTTACAGTCATGAGTAAATCTTTGGCTATATTTTCTAAACTTAGTCCTTGTATAGGATGGTAGCTGTACATTAAACCATATAAATATACTTTTACATAATCTCCCTTTGCCCCAGCCATATATTCTTGTAAAAAAATATTCTCTACCGGAGTAGAGTCAAAAAGTAAAAATTTATCATCAAATTCAAAAAGAGCCACTTTTAAAATCACCTCTAGTTCTTTCTCTATAATTATAGCACAGCCCTTCAAGATTACAACGGTTTTCTCTTTCTCTTGTTCAACATTCTAAGGGGTTCCCCCATTCCTTTTCACCCTATTATAATAGATTATTGCATTTATTCTTTGAAGCGTATATCATAAGGTTATTAAACCTATTGCTAAATTCACCACATCAAAAGGAGCATTGTCATGATTATCAAAAATGCGAAAGTCTATATTGGTGGGCGCTTTACTGATGAAGTATCTTTACGCCTTCACAACCAGTTAATTCAAGCCATAGATAAAAACCTTTCTCCCATTGGAGATGAAAAAATCGTAGACTGTGATGGGGACTATATTATTCCCGGTTTTGTAGATGTGCATATTCATGGCTTTAAAGGGCAAGACACCATGTATGGGGAAAAAGCCATTCGCTTTATTGCAAAAGAACTTAAAGCCCAAGGAGTAGCCGCTCCTTTACCTACTACTATCCTAATAGGTATACCTATTAGGTCTCTGTCATTGAATTTAACCCCAGCTCTTTCTTTTCTATCGTCTAATAAGACTTCTACATCTTTTTCTTTTAATTCTTCATATATTTTTTCCCCAAGA
>CAZEIB010000064.1:5875-10365 GCA_964511785.1 uncultured Oscillospiraceae bacterium | reverse complement strand
ACCTTCCCCTTTGGTACAGCCATGGTTACACCCCCTCATCCTGATTAAGCAGTTGTTTTAGTACTGCAAAAGGATTATCTTGATTTACATTTTTTTCGCAAGTACATTCTTGCTTATTAAGGTCACCACCACATTTTGAACATAACCCTTTGCAGTTTTTACTACATAAAAAACGTATAGGCAATGCTAAAATTGCTGTAGTGAACATGAGACGATGTAAATCAACTTCATTTCCTCGATACAAAAATACATCTAAGTCTTCCGGATCTCCTTTTAAAGTAAAAGTTTCTTTAAAGGAAGCCTGTATCGTAGCGGAAGCCTTTTCTAAGCATTTTGCACAGGTGGAATGGGCTTTTGTATGTAAGTTTCCCTCTACTTCAATTTCTTGATTATGGTTAGCCTTATACATCCCAGTCAATTTTACTTGGTCAAAATACACCTGATCCCCTAATACATCCTGAACGGCAATTTCATCTTCTCCATTAAATGAAAAGATTTCTTCAGGGTTTTGCAATGCTTGAAGAACGTTTAAAATCATCGTATCACCTCGAATGTGACCAATTTTTATTATATGACGATTTTCTTTCTTTGTCAAGATTTTTATCAATAAACCTTTTATCTTTTCAATCCTTCTTTGGTTAATATTCTTCAGTATAGGTGTTTCGTTTTCGAAGTCCTCTGATTCTGCTGTACTTTCTAACTTCAAGTTGTGGTGTCTGTACCGGAGCGGAAAGACTTCTGTTTTTAACCACATTAAGCACCAATCCAATCCCCCCCATGTTGGTAATCATATTGGAGCCGCCATAACTTAAAAAGGGCAAGGGAATCCCCGTAATGGGCATTAGACCAATGGTCATGGCAACATTTTGAAACACGTGGAAGAAAAGCATAGACATCACTCCGATAATGATTAGTCTTCCATATTTGTCCCTTGTAAATCTTGCCAAGTACAAAAGCCTTAAAACAATAGCTAAAAACAATAAAACAATAATGGTACAACCAATAAAACCAAAGGCTTCGCCAATGGAAGAAAAAATAAAGTCTGTCCAGTCCGCTGGCACAAAGTCCAGTTGGCTCATACTTCCGTCTTGAAAGATACCAATTCCACCAAGGCCTCCTGAGCCAATGGCTGCCTTTGATTGTAGTTGCTGATAGGCGTCTGAAGAGGCATATAATTCCGGTTGTATAAAAGCTAGTATACGAAGTAGTCGGTAACTGTCTGAGCCACTAGCAGCAACAAAACCAAATAGAGCAAAAACTCCAATTAACCCTGCCGCAAGCATACCTAAAAGTATTTTCATATCCACACCGGAAAAATATAGCATTGCAGCAAAAATTACTACCATTACTAAAACGGATCCCATTTCCCCCTGTAATATTGTAATACCGGCAGGAATCATTAATATTGCCATAATATAGATAAAATCTTTTAGCGTAGACATAGGTTTTTCTCTAACAGCCAGTACTTTTGCCAACATCATAATCAGTCCTATTTTAACAAACTCTGCCGGCTGAAGGGTGTAACCCCAAATAATGGAAATCCACGCTTGAACGTTGTCGGATTGAGAGGTTACAAGTGCCACTACTAACAAAACAATACTAAAATAATAAATTGGTCTGGATAAAAAACGTAAACTTTCATACCTAAAAGCAACCAAAACTCCAAGAATAATTGGCGAAATCAGTAAAAATATTGCCTGATTTGTTCCATAGGAAGATTGAATAATTCTATTTAATAAAGAAATATCCTCCATACCACTGGGATCATTTATAGTAAAGGTAGCTACTGTAACAGCCAGAACACCAAATATAGCTAAAGCATACACTAATATTACTAATGTAATATCAAAATGCGCCCTATATCTTCTACTTTCTGTCATCATGGTCTTTATACCTCATTTCTTAAAACCATCGTTGTAAAAAAGAATAAATGTAATCATAATCTTTTTCAAAAGGAATCTCTTCTCCTTGAATCCTTTTAAAAGTGTTTTGTAAACTGACTAGAGTCTTCCCTTTCAATTGGAAACCTTCTTGGTTTTCAATAAAGGCTGTTGCTATTTCCTCATCGTAAAGAATGGTTCCTAACAGATCAATATCTAATTGAAGAGCAACATTTTCAGGAGAAATTCTTTTTTCTTTTAACAGTTTCGGTACTGCCTTATTTAAAATAAGTTGTGGTCTTTTTTGGTTTTTTTCAAAAAGCCATTGAATCACTTTTTCACTACCTCGAAGGCTGATTCGATCTAAAGTAGATACTAGGTAAAAACTTTCTACTATATTTTCATTTACCAGCCATTCAAGTAGGGGGGTAATTCCCTGAGGAAAATCGATAATAATATATTCAAATTGCTTTTTAAGTTCCTTTAAATAATTGGTTAATTGAGGAAGGGATTTTTCTTTTAACCTTTCATTGCCGGCGGGTAATAAAAATAGATTTTTTAAAACCGGATGAAGAACTAATGCCTCTTGAAGATTAGCATTTTCTTCTAAAACATCCAGCCCATCAAATACAATAAGGCTTTCTACCCCAAAGTATAAATCCATTGCTCTAAATCCAAAACTTCCGTCTATTACAAGGGTTTTCTTACTTGGCTCTGCTTGGGCTAGGGCTTCGGCCAAGCAATTGCTTACCAAACTTTTCCCACTTCCCCCTGTAGCAGATATTACCGCCCATATTTTCTTCAAAATTCTCTTCCTCTATATACAATATTAATATTCATGTGTTTTTATTAGGGGGCTAATTGATTACCACCGGGTAAAGGTAAGGTTTCCTGTCTCATTTCTTTAGCGCCCATATACCAAGTACCAAATTCTTTTACAGCATGTCCTGCATAAGCTCCGGAAAATCCGTTTGGAACAAATACGGAAATGGCAATTTCCGGGTTATCAAAGGGCATAAAAGCTACAAACCAAGCATGGTTTTCAAGGTCTATGGTACTGTTTTGCGCAGTACCGGTTTTAGCAGCTAGCTGGTCGATATGAGGATAGTTACTAAAAATTTTCTTAGCTGTACCACCATCGTCAACTACTTGAAACATTCCGTCTCTAATTAAATGCATATACTCTTCCGCGCCTTCAATATGGTGAATGGGTTGAGGTTGGCGCTGACTGATGATTTCACCATCTGGGTTAATAACAGAATCCACAATCATTAAGTTATATACATCTCCGTCATTCGCTACAGCAGCTACATAACGGGCAGCAGCAGCAGGGGTAATACTGGTAACGGATTGGCCAATAGCAGCCATGATGGCTTCACCGCCACCCCATTTCATATCATTTAGTTTTAGGTAAATTTCTGTATATACTTTTGCCATATTTACTTGTGCCTGGGTCATATTCAATTCTTCCATTAAAATGGTACGAATCTTATTATCCCAACTAGTTTGATTGGTTTGTTCTGCCATATTCATTAGCCGTAAAGTACATTTTTGCATCCGCTCATCTTCATAAGGCACACCAAAGCTATCGCCCATACTACGTAAATGAGAAACAATTTTATTGTATACAATAATAGCTTTAGAGGAATCCTGATACATTTCTCCAACAGGCCTACTGGGGTCATACAAAGAGTTTTGTCCTGCCATAACACTTCGAACCTCTCCAGGTAGTTCAATGCCTGTTGTAGAAGTTAGCCCGAATAAGGAGGCATATTTCCCCAGTTGGTCTTTATCCTTATAAAGCCTAAAGCCAATTTCGTAGAAGAAATAGTTACAGGATTTAGAAATTCCTTCTTTAATATCTAAATTTTGGTGAGCTGAACGGTTGCTAATCCAACACTTAGGTGCTTTGGAATAATCAATATGCTGGGTATCATCTCCTGTTTGCATATGTTTAATAAAGCGACCATTATATCCTCCGTCACCATCGCTAATGGTTTCTGTAGGGGATAATACTTTTTCATTTAAAGCAGCAAAACCGGTAACCAGTTTAAAAATAGATCCAGGAGCCCCTTTAGAATGTATTGCATAATTCATCATAATACTTCGTTTGTCTCGAATAATTTCTTTAGATTCCTCCCCTGCTAAAACCATGGCATTTAAATCATAAGTAGGATAATTGGCCATAGCCAATACCCTTCCTTGCATATCCGTTACTACCATGGCTCCTGCATCAGCCAACTTTAAGGGAGATTTTTCCCAGTTACGGGTTTCAATATCACCACGATTATCTTCTCGCCATTTATGATTTGTTTGTTTTTTATTTTGTTCCTTTCGTATTTCCTCAACTGCCTTGGCAATAGCAGCCTCGGCTTGCTGTTGATAGCTTGATTTTAAGGTGAGTTTTACATCGTTACCATCTTGAGGCTCTTTTACATCTTTTACCCGAGTAATTTTTCCTTGAATGTTTCGTTCAACAATTTTTTCCCCTTTTCGTAAACTGGAGTTTTGGGTAAGAGCATCCTCCATGGTTTTTTCAATGCCGTCTTTCCCAACACTGTCGTTATAAGCATAACCATCTTGCTTAAGAGTGGTCCAGGAATAGGCATC
>CAZEIB010000064.1:0-5865 GCA_964511785.1 uncultured Oscillospiraceae bacterium | reverse complement strand
CCGTATAGCCTATTACTTGGGCAGCTAAATTATGTTTAGGGTATACCCTTTTACTGCTCATAACAATATCCATACCTTTTAGCAGCATGGCTTGAGATTTAATTTCAATTACCGTTTCATAGGGTACATCTTTAGCAATTACAATAGCTTTAGAATTATATAAGTTCATTTGCATTTCGGAATAAATACTCATTATTTTAAGCATTTTTTCTTCATCCATATCTTTGGGTATACGGTACCGTTCTATTAAACCTGTTTTTCCATCTTTTTCACTAGTGGCATTCATAATTAATTCCACTGTGGGAAAGCGGGTTGCGGTTAAGTAGTGGTTATTTCTCCATTGCCTTTCTCTAGTTTCTAAAATAGCTTCAGAAATTTCCGTTGGATCGCCAAAGTTAAACTCCCATTCTCCCGTTTGTTCATTTCTTTGAATGACAGAAGTGGTAAGTATTTCATTTCCATTTTTTTCAATGATATCAATAGCTTGAGAAATGGATTCCGTAAAAGCCTTGTAATCTGCCTGACGATTTTGTGAACCGTCTCTATAAAAAGTAACATTGTAAATATCATCATCATAGGCCACAAATAGCGAGTCTGCGTCCATAATTGTTCCTCGTTTTCCGGCAATGGGTATAGTAGTGGTTTTTTTAACTTCCACAGTTTCTTTATAGGCTTCATACTCTTTTAATTGTAAGTTAGAAAGCCCCCATAGCAAAAAAATAAAAAAGGCTATAGCAACGAAAGCAAAAAATAGATATCTTCCATTTTTTTGCCAAAACTGATGTTCTTCGTTCTGATTTCGATAATGCATTCTGTTCTCCTTCATCAAAACATTGGTTCGTTTTTTTGGTAACTAGTGAGCAGTTTTACTTGTTCCTTTTTTCTTTTTACCATATACTCCTAATACTATTCGCAAAGGAACCATGACAACAATGGTCAATATTGTTGTATAAACAACACTCCACACTCCGCCTAAAATCATTTTTACTGAAAGGGTATTTACAGATAGGTACACATAAGTTAAATTAATTGCTTCATAAACAGTCATTAAAAATACTATTGCTAAAATTGTACGCAAGTGGGCAGAAAGGTTTTTACCTGTTTTACCTGCTGCAATTTCTTGCTCAACAGTTCTTTCGCTTTTATCTCCAAACAATATACTGGCGATAAAGCCTAGGGCAGGATATAAAACAATTTCCAATCCAGGCAAGGTAGATAACAGAGTTTCAAGAAGTATTCCGATAAGAGCAGAAACCCCAAATGACACTACCGTTGTATATGCCACTGCAAATATTGCTACAACAGCCATTAGTAAATTAGGCTTTTTGCCCATAATCTCAAGATGAGGAATAATGGAACCCTGTATTAAAAAAGCCAACACAACAATTATACCTGATTTTAGTGCACGTTTCACTTATTCGTCATCCTCTATAATCATATCATCTAATGGAATTGTCGCTTCGGGAGCTAAGGTAGGCGTAGGGGTAACCAAGGGTTTTTCTTCATCTTTATCATTTGGTTCCCCCGTTTCCTTAGGAACAATGTATTCAAGTTGTGGTGAAGTACCGGAATTTGAATTTGAAGGGGAAGGAGTTGGTGTGGGAGTTGGCGATGGAGAGGGGGTTATAGTAGGCGAAGAGTTGGGGTCTTCTTCAGACCCTACCCCTTCAGGGGTATAAGGGAAAGGTGGTTCAGGAGATACTAAAACAATTTTACTATCATCCACCCCTTGTAGGGATATTTTCCCTGCCTCAGGTTTATATCTTAAAATCATAACCTCTTCAATACTTTTAAGGTCAACAATAGGCTCTACTACAATATAACGTTGGTTATCTTCCATGCCCCTGGTACTTTCGCGAACAGTCCCTATAGGAATCCCTTTGGGAAACCCAATTCCTATTCCTGATGTAATAACTCTTTCCCCAGGCCGTGGAAGGGTGTTAGCCGATAAGGAAGTCATTCTACACATTGCTTCTCCATCAATTCCTATAGTACCGCTTATAGTTCCTTGAAGCCTTGAAGTTTCAATTAAAGAGGCTATATGAAAATCACTGTCAATCACTGTTCTAACTTTAGAACGAAATTCCGTTACCTCTTCTGTGTAGCCAACAAGGCCACCACCAAAAGTAACTGCCATAGAAGGTTCTATTCCATCTCTACTTCCCTTATTAATAGAAAAAACAGAAAAATAGTTGTTGGAGCTGTTGTTCCCAATCACTTTTGCAATAATAGGATTCATTTCAATATTGGCTTGAAACTCTCCTGCCATTTCTTTATAGGGAGTCAATTCTTCAATAATTGCCCTTAACTCCATATTTTCATAAGTTAATTTTTCATTTTCAGCAAGGGCTTCGTTGTGAGCAATTTCAATATTACTACGTAATTTAATACTGCGTAAATAGTTTACCACCTTATTGGTAATACTTGAAAAAACGGTTTCTACAGGTGCTGTTGCTCCGGCAATGGCTTTTTCCGGTATTCTTAAAGTATCTTTAATTTTTGAATCACTAGGCAATATTTTTGAAAAAAGAATCACCACAATAACCAGTATTAATACTATAGAAATAAACCAAGCCGTTATCTTACGAGTACGCTCAGTATCTTTTGTGTTTTTTTTATTTAAAATCTTCTTTTTTAGATTTTTTCCTTTAGAAGCCTTTTGCTCATTACGATCTTTTTCTCCTTTTTCTCCTTTGTCATTTTCAAAAGAGACTTCGGGAATATCATAAGTTCCATATTCTTTAAAATCCATTGAATCCCCTCCTTCACCTTAGCTAGGATTGTAAAAAACCACTTTTCCCAATTTTATGAAGCAATTCAATGTTTTCAGTTAGGTAACCAATTCCAAGGGCTGCACTGTCTAAAGGATCCTTTGACAAAAGTACAGGAATGCCTAATTCGGAAGCAATGTACTGATCAATACCAAACAATAACGCACCACCTCCGGTTAGATGAATGCCGTTTTTCATCACATCTACAGAAAGTTCCGGCGGGGTTCTCTCCAGCACCCATTTAATGGAAGATAAAACAGCTTCACAGGAATCTTTTAAAGCATCAAAAACCTGTTCTGTAGAAATTTCCGAAGTTTGAGGTAAACTGGTTATTAAATCCCTTCCTCTAATAAGTGCTTTTCGCTTTTCTGCTAAAGGCAAAGCCGATCCTAAATCCATTTTTATTTCTTCTGCAGTTCTATCTCCTATAAGCATATTGTACTCTCTTTTAATAAAATTAATAATTCCCTCATCCATTTTATTTCCTCCTACACGAATAGAATGAGAAATGACCATTCCACCAAGAGAAATAACGGCTACATCAGTGGTTCCTCCACCAATATCCACAATCATATTGCCAATAGGCTCATAAACAGGTAAACCTGTACCAATAGCAGCTGCAAAAGGTTTTTCAACAACATAAACCTGCCTTGCCCCGGCCACTTTTGCCGCATCAGAAACAGCTTGTTTTTCTATTTGAGAAATATTTGATGGGATTGTAATCAAAACTCGAGGCTTAATGATATGGGAAATACCGATAGCTTCCCTTATAAAGTATTGAAGCATGATTTTTGTCATATCAAAATCCGACACTACTCCTTCACGTAAAGGATAGATGTCAATTACTTCTCCGGCAATTCTTCCTTTTAACAGCCTTGCTTCTTCACCAATTGCTTTCACATTTTTTTTATTTACTCCATCCACCACCACAATGGTTGGTTCGCTTACTACAATTCCTTTTCCTCTAACATATACTAGCGTATAAGAGGTTCCTAAATCTATTCCAACATCCGGAGCAAAAAAAGGCATCTAATCTACACATCCATTCTAGACGATTCGTATTTTTGGGGTAAAAGGCTTATATTAAATGGAATCAACATTTTTCTAAGTAAGCTTAAAGGTAGCCCCACAACATTAGAGTAACTCCCTCTAATTTCTTCTACTAATATTTCACCTAACCCTTGTATACCATAGGCTCCCGCCTTATCTAAGGGTTCTAATGTGTCCACATAAGCCGCAATCAGTTCCTCGCTTAAAACAGAAAATAATACGTCTGTTTTTTCTACACCAAAATGTTGTTTGCCACTTAAACCATCTAAAATGCAAATTCCCGTATAAACTTGATGCCATTTGCCACTTAACTGTTCCAACATTTTGATTGCCTGTTTTTTCGTTATCGGTTTTCCAAGAGGATGGTTCTCTATTTCAACCAATGTATCGGCTGCAATAATTAGGTTTTGAGAATGTCGCTTCAAAGCTTCTTCTGCTTTTCTTCCAGCCAGTTCTTTTACCCTGTTTTCTGTACTACCTAAAGCTTCTTCATCCACATTCCCACTTTTGTCAATTTCAAAAAATAGGTTCGTTTTTTGAAGCAGTTCCTTTCGTCTAGGCGATGCTGATGCTAGAATAATGGTAGGTTGCTTTTGAGTATCTGTCATTTCCTCTCTCCTTCCTTTAACATTAAAACAATACGCTATATTATAGCATATATTACAAATAAGGTATAGATTTAAAAGTTTCTTCATATTTATGTGTTATAAACCTATAATTTGTTTTTTCCCACAACCCTAAGTTATGTTGACTTCACTTATATCTTTGTTATAATGAATGAAATAAATAAAAGGAGCAGATCTTTATGAAAAAGCTTTCATCTCTTCTATTATCTCTTTTGTTAATCTATTCTTTTTTTATTCCGGCTATAGCACAGTCACAAGTTGCTACTCCGTCTTTTTCTTATGCACCAAACGAGTCCTTACCCTCAAACTATATTCCTATTATAAATAGTGACCATGCTTTTCCTATTTATGCATTTACCGGTCTTGATGTAAATACCACTTTCCGCGTATTTGCTACCCTTGGCAACGAAGAAGGTTTCTATTCTGCAACACTTACAAAGTTGGAAGAAAAAAGCCAAGGCTCTACAGAACTTCAAAGTATGAATTATGAAAGCGTTTACTTTAATGTTGAAATAGACACAAGTCGTTTTATTACCGATAGCAAAGATGCTTTTGCTAAAGCTACCTTGATCGCCCCTCAAGGGGACTATATAGAAAAAGGTTACAGCATTTTAAATTCAGAAAAAAACTTATTCGGCTATACCAATATTTTTAATCAAACCCAGTATAGAACCTGGGCCTCTTTCAATGATCAACCTCCATACCTCTACCCCGCAAATAGCAAAAATGAAATTAAAGATGGGGCGCTGCCTATCGTACAAACCAACGATCTGGAAGCCAAAATGCAAAATGATTCATACCAATTAACAGAAGAATTTGTAAATGGTTGGCAACAGGAAGTGATTTTAAAAATCAACAATGAAGATTTTATTGGACTTATGGACTATCCTTCTTTATCTAATGCTAAAAAAGAGATAGTGACTACTACCACTAAAAAAAGCACTACCGGCACCACCAATGCAAGTGGCGGAAAAAATCTATCCTTAGGTAGTAAAGGTGAAAGAGTATATGCCTTAACAGATGGTTTAGCCAAGCTGGGTTATTTAAGTAGCCCTACCCAAAACTTTGATAATACAGTTAAGAATGCTGTTATCCAGTTTCAAAAAGACAATGATCTCAAGGTAGATGGTATTGCAGGAGAAAAAACCCTTAATATGTTAAATTATCTATTGAATATACCTGCCCCTACTCTTAAACCTACTGCACCACCTTCAACGAATAAGCCAGTTCCTCCTACATCTCCTCCTCCTACAAAAACTTACCCTTATGTTATTAGTAGTAACCCTACACTTAAAGAGGCCATTGCAAAAGAGTTTGTTGCCTCTAGCGAAGTATTTGATTCTGCTAGTTTAGCTAAAAGTAATGCTGAAAAAGGGACTGCCTCCGGTGGTAGTTTTACAGAGGGAAAAGAGGCTGTT
>CAZEIB010000063.1:0-10490 GCA_964511785.1 uncultured Oscillospiraceae bacterium | reverse complement strand
ATCACCTATTCAAGTCTTTCTACAGATGGTGCACTTGACTTGACAATTCAGCATATGAAAAAATCCTTCCTTCTATTGTAGACCCGCAACATCCTCCCAAAACAGGAGATGAAGGTATTTTACTTTTTGAAGTTCTTCTAGCTCTTTCTGCTTTTTTAGGGATTAACTTAGTTTATATGAAGAAAAAGCCCTTCAAAATAGAAAAATAAAGATAAAAATTCATGAAAAAAAGCGAGAATTTTTTCTCGCTTTTTTTCATGGATAAATGAATGGCTATTTCAGTTTTTCTGCAGCAATTTTTAAGGCAGGCACACTGTCCAAGGCTTCCCAGGGCAAGTTTAAATCCTTACGCCCGAAGTGGCCATAAGCTGCTGTTTGTCTATAAATGGGCCTGCGTAATTGAAACTTGTTAATAATGGAATTGGGCCTTAAATCAAAGGTTTCTTCTACCAACTGTTCAAGAATTTCATCAGGGTATTTACCGGTACCTTTGGTATCTACCATAAAGCTTACAGGTTTTGCTACACCAATGGCGTAAGATACAGCTACTTCACAGCGATCACATAGCCCTGCAGCTACCAAGTTTTTAGCCACATAACGGCAGGCGTAGGCGGCGGAACGGTCTACTTTTGTTGGGTCTTTTCCACTAAAAGCTCCTCCACCGTGACGGGCATAGCCCCCATAAGTATCTACAATAATTTTGCGCCCTGTAAGGCCACTGTCTCCGGCAGGCCCACCCAAAACAAAGCGACCTGTGGGATTTACGTAAATATTGGTTTGATCACTCATAAGTTTTTGAGGAATTTCTTTTAAAATTAATTCTTCAGTAATGGCTTTTACAATTTCTTCATGGCTGATATTTTCGCTATGCTGGGTGGATACCACAATAGCATCGATATGTTTTGGCACATGGTCTTCATAGGTAATGGTTACTTGGGCTTTGCCATCGGGACGCATCCAAGGGAAAGTACCGTTTTTGCGTAAAGCAGCCATTTGTCTTGTAAGGTTATGGGCCAAGTGCAAGGCCATAGGCATATACTCCTCGGTTTCATTACAGGCAAAACCAAACATCATTCCCTGATCGCCGGCACCAGTTTCTTGCTGAGCTGATTCTTTAGCCTCTAAAGCTTGATTTACTCCTTGGGCAATATCGGGAGATTGCTCATGAACGCTGGTTAATACACTACAGCTATGTCCGTCAAAGTAAAGTTTAGAGTGGTTGTAGCCAATATCTAAAATCACGTCTCTAGCAACGGTGGCCATGTCTACATAGGAAGAGGTGGTTACTTCTCCCATTAAAAGCACCATTCCTGTAGTGGCACAAGTTTCAAGGGCAACCCTTGCCATAGGGTCTTTTTCTAAAAGGGCATCCAAAATGGCATCGGAAATTTGATCGCACATTTTATCAGGATGGCCTTCAGTAACAGATTCGGATGTAATTTGATAACGCATAGTTTCCTCCTTTAATTTAAGCAAAATAAGTGCCTGCTGAAGGAGCAGGCACTTAAATGACAATCATACTTGTCCTTATCTGCCAACGCTGATCAATCAGGTTGCGGGATGTAGCACCTAGCCAAGGCTGGTTGCTGGGTTTCATCGGGCCCGTCCCTCCACCACTCGTGATAAGGTATAAAAGCAATTTGCTTTATTTAGGACAAAAGTATAGCAGTTATTGAAAAAACTGTCAACTGAGTTATCTACCGGGGCCTTGAACCTGTTTTAAGGCATGGTAACGAATGTTGATTAAAAAACCTAAACCGATAAGGCCTAAAAGCCCGGTTAAAATCATTACAAAAGGGAACATGCCTAAGCTTAAAGCTACAATAAACAAGCCATTACGCAAAAAGGATGGAAAGTATTGGGATAAGGGAGAATACTCTTCTACCATGCGATTAGCGTTAGCAATAACCCAACCAGCGTTGTCTTTACGTTTTTTTCCGTCCATATAATTTAACCCACCAATAATAGCAACAAGAGCAGCGCCAATGGCATAAAAAAGCAAGAAATTTTGTTTGCCTTGAATAAACTGGATTAAAGCAAATACAGCCGTTACAAGCCCATAAGCTGCTTGCAAAACACCTGTTAACATCCAAATAAGCCCTTGGGTATCTATTTTAGCGGCCATTACATAGGGAAAAGAACTTCCGCCGGAGGCAGGAACATTTTGAGCAGCCCTTTGTGTAGGAGCCATTTGTTGCTGATACATAGGCTGTTGGCCTTGGGGAGCTTGCCTTTGATATGGTTGCCCTTGGGGATGAGGTTGTCCTTGAGGAGCGTGAGCAGATGGGGGTTGACCCGGCTGCTGGCCCATGGGAGCTTGTTGACGAGGAGCCTGAGGGTGAGATTGCTGTGGAGGAACGTACCCTCCGCCTTGGAAAGGTTGCATAACTTGACCTCCTTGACTGTGTTATGGGAAAAGATTCATTTACAATATTTGTGTTAGCAGAAAAACCGATGGAAGGATTACTCCGCTACTTATAGTAACGAAAACCAAAGGTCTTTTCTTCCCACAACAACTAAAATGATTTACTTATAATTAAGTATAAAAGAAGTTTTTAACGATTGCAAGTAAAAGGAAGGAAAACATGAAAAAAAGGGAAGAAAATCAAAGAAAAAGAAAGAAAAGATCAAAAAAATGAACAGAGTGTAACTTTTATTCTTTTTTTGTTGCTTTTGATTGAAGAATACTTTTGATTATGTGATAATAAACCTATTACGGTATAACCGATAAGAAAGGACTTGAAGTATGAAATTAAAAAGATTTTACGCCTTGGTAATGACTTTGGCACTAGCTTTAACCTTTACTATGGGTGCAGTTGCCCAAGAGACACCGCAAATGATCACCCATGAAAAAGATGAGGTAGTAGCTAAAGCTTTCGGGGAAGAAATAAAATTTAGCGATGTTTCCTTTTACTATTATAATATGGCCATGACCTATTTAAACCAAGGCTATGACCTTAGGGCTTACCCCGAAACAGAGCCGCTACTTTTAAGAGAAGCGGTGAGTTATTATATTTATAATGTTTTAGCCCTTCATAAAGCAGGGGAAGAACGAAATCTATATCCTTTTACGGAAGAAAAGATTGCCGAAATAAGTGAAGCGATTGTTGTAGAAGTTGAGACCAGTTTAAATCAATTGTTAGAAAGTATTCTGGCTGGCAAAGAAAACCCTACAGAAGAAGAAAAAGCGGATGCGAAGAAAAATGCCTTATTATATTTAACAGGCAGTGAAGAAGAAACGGAAGAAACCTTAATTGAAAACTATGTTCAAATGGTATTAGACAGTGAGCTAATGAATGCCATTGGTGAAGATTTAAGCAAAAGCCTTCAATTGACAGAGGAAGAAGTAAAGGCCAAGTTTGATGAAATGGTAGCTCAAGACCAAGAGAACTTTGAAGGCAATGCTTATAACTACGAAATTGCAACTTTAAGTGGTAGTGAAGTATACTATCGCCCCAGTGGCTTTAGGGGTATTTCCCATATTTTACTTGAGGTAGACAGTGAACTGATGAAAAACTATCAGGATTTGCAAGCCCAGCTGGAAGAGCAAAACAATGCTGAAGAAGTAGCTGCCCAAGAAGGAAAGGAAAAGCCTGAAGGGGAAGTAACGGTAACCCAAGAACAAATTGAAGAAGCCAAGGCTGAAATTTTATCTTCCGTACAAGCTACTGTTGATGAAATTATGGCTAAGTTAGAAGGCGGTGCTACTTTTGCAAGCCTTGTAGAAGAGTATGGAAAAGACCCCGGTATGACCACAGAACCTTATAAAACAGAAGGTTATGCTACCCACATGGATTCTATGACCATAGAACAGGCCTTTGTTGTAGGCGCCTTCTCTGAGAAAATGCAAAAAATTGGGGATGTATCCGACCCTGTAGTAGGAACCCGAGGAGTACATATTTTAGAATATACCAAGGATATTCCAAGTGGTGCTGTGGAGTTAACTGAGGAACTGAAAGGCAAAATCACCGACCTTGTAAAAAATGAAAAGGTGAAGAATTTATACAACGATGAAATTACAAAAATAGTAGAGGGTACTGAAATAGAATTTTTATTTGAAATTCCCGAATTAAACCCTCCCACCGAGGAAGAAGAAGCTTCTCAAGAAGAAAACAAAGAGGAAGCTGAAGCCACAGAGGAACAGCCTCAAGAAGAAGAAAAAAAGAATCCATAAGGTTCATCTAGATTCAAAATCAATAAAAAACAGGTGGCTTTATAGCCATCTGTTTTTTGTTGAATAAGATGATTGAATAAAAAAGACAGACCGATTTTAATAAAGTAGAAAACACTTTGTTAGCTTGTTTTTTAAGAAGAAAAAAGGAAAACTATTTTTGAAGGAAGGAGAAAATAAAGCTTTGCATATGTTGGCTGAAAAACAGGGCATTTATCACAATTAAAATACAAAAAAACAGATGTATTTTTTTTGTAATCGTAACATAGGCAATAAACTCTCTTAAAAAACCGTTTAAAGAATAATAAAACTTGGTTTTTGCGCCCAAACCCTCCCAGCGATGACCTTGCTTTTTTGCCAAAAGAAGGGCTCTGAAAACATGGTAACGAGAAGTGACAACAAGAACGCTGGGTTCTCCTTTTCCTTTGTTTTCTTGATAATGATTCATCATAAGGGAATAGGAAAACTGAATGTTTTCCTTGGTGGAAGTAGAGAGGGTTTCGGCAATGATATGGCTTTGAGGAAGTCCTTTGTTTAAGGCATATTCTTCCATAGCCTCCCCCTCGGGCCGGGTTTCATCTACTCCTTTTCCTCCTGAAAAAACATAAGTGGAAGTAGACTGGTGTTTTTTGCCATAAGCTAAAGCTTTATCCATACGGGAACCTAACAAGGGAGGAACCCTTCCTTCAATTAAACCGCTGCCCAGAACCAAGATATAATCATAATTTTTTTTGTGATGAGGAAAGATGTTTAATAAAGAGGAGAGGGTATATAAAAAGAGAAGGAAAGCAAAATAAAAAACAATGGCGGAAGAGAAGGAATAAAGATTACTGGCAAGAGGACTTTTGTTAACCAATATAGGGGCAATAACTAAGTAAGAAAAATAAAAAATTCCAAAAGCAACAGAAAGGGTGTGGGACAGAGAGAAGCCTTCTCGTTTAATTAAACGTATACCACTGGTAATAGGTACAATAAATAAAAGAAGAGAAAAAAGAAGAATAAGAAAGAGTAAGAAGATAAAAGCAAAGGGAGCAACAAACCTCATAAAAAGCCCTTCTGTACCTAAAACTGTAAATAAAATAAGCACCAAGGTAAGAATTACAAAAAAGAAAGAGACAGTAAAAGATAAGCCCAGCCACAAACTATGGGGACGACGAAAAAACAGATAGAAAAACCAGGAAAGAAAAAAAACAGTGATCATAGCCAGGGGGAAAATGAAAGACATGGCAATTGCTCCTTATAAAGAGTTTATGAAACTTGATAATCAAAATTATACAAAAAGAGAAAATGCTTTGCAAGGGAAAGAAGGAAGGTTGTGAAATAAGCAGGAAGGAAAGAAGATTGTAAACAGAGGCAGAGAAAGAAAGGATAATTGTGCTATAATAAAGGTTGAGTAATAACAGATAAAAAAACCAGCTAAATTGGTATTTGCTTTAAGGCAAAGAGAGGAGCCTATATGAGTGAAAATTGTCAAGGAAAATGTGAAAGCTGCGATATAGATTGTTCTTCAAGGGAAGAAAAAATAAAAAAAGAACCTTTACACCCCCATGCAAAAGTAAAAAAAGTGATTGGCGTGGTGAGTGGTAAAGGAGGAGTAGGAAAAAGTTTGGTTACCAGCCTACTTGCAGTTTTAAGTACGCAAAAAGGATATAAAACCGCTATTTTAGATGGAGATATTACCGGCCCATCAATTCCTAAAATTTTTGGTTTAACGGAAAAGGCCACCGGAAATGATGAGGAAATATTTCCTGTAAAAACTGCAACAGGAATAGAAGTAATGTCGGTAAATTTAATGTTGCCGGAAGAAACGGATCCTGTAGTATGGAGAGGACCCGTTATTGCAGGAGTGGTAAAACAATTTTGGTCGCAAGTGGTTTGGAATAATATTGATGTGATGTTTGTTGATATGCCTCCGGGAACAGGAGATGTGCCCTTAACAGTTTTTCAATCTCTTCCTATAGATGGAATTGTTATTGTTACTACCCCACAGGATTTAGTAAGTATGATTGTATCTAAAGCTGTAAAAATGGCAGAAATGATGAACATTCCCATTTTAGGCTTAGTGGAGAATATGAGCTATGTTTATTGCCCTGACTGCGGCGAAAAAATTTATCCCTTTGGGAAAAGTAAAGGGGAGGAATTGGCCAAATCCTTTTTAATTAAAGGGGTAGATCGTCTGCCGATGGATAGCACTTTAAGTAGTTTAAGTGATAGTGGAACCATTGAATATTATAGTGGAAATGATTTGGCCCAAGTATTTAAAAGGGTAGAGAGTGTGATAAAGGATGAAAAAATCTCCTAAAGAAGAAAACTACTTTCAAAAATGGAAAAAAGCGGAGGAAAGATCTTTTAAGGGCTGGGATTTTTCGGCCATTGCAGGAGAAAGCAAAGAAGATGTTTTGCCTTGGAACTATAAAGAAATCGTGGAAAAACATCTTAAACCCCAAAATCAACTTTTAGATATGGGCACCGGTGGAGGAGAGTTTTTACTTACTTTAAACCATCCTTATTCAAATACAGCGGTTACAGAAGGGTATCCGCCTAATTACGAACTGTGTATAAATACCTTAGGAACCAAAGGGATAAGGGTAGAGAAGGTAGAGGAAGATGATCAACTGCCCTTTTTTAAAGAAAATGCTTTTGATGTAGTAATAAACCGCCATGAATCCTTTGACCCAAAAGAAGTTTTTCGGGTGCTTAAAAAGGGAGGCAAGTTTATCACTCAGCAGGTGGGAGGGGATAACAACCATTCTTTAGCAGAAAAAATACTTGGGAAACATGAATCGCCTTTTCCTCATATTCACTTAAAACAGCAAAAAGAAGGTCTTGAAAAAGCAGGGTTTCAAATAGTTAAAGGGGAAGAAGCCTTTCCTTTAACCTATTTTTATACAATGGAAGCTTTGATTTATTACATGAAAATCATTCCTTGGGAATTTCCTGATTTTTCTGTAGAAAGTCATTTTAAAGAGTTGTTAGTACTACAAAAAGAATGGGAAAAACAAGGAGAAATTACTACCCGGGAAGAACGGTTTATTTTGATTGGAGAAAAGCCCCTGTAAAGTAAAAAAATGAAAGTCGTTTATCTTCTTTTAGAAAGGGAAAAAGACTAGAAAGGAAAAAAGAGATTGGAATTTAGAAAGCCCGGTATGGATAATGTAGAAATATTTCGATTATATAGGCTACTAACAGGGAAAAACCCTTTAGAAGGAATTCAAGAAGCCATAAATTTAATGGAAAATCATCCGGATCCATTGGTAAAAGCTAGAAGCGAAAGTATATTGGTGGCTTATTATTTTGGAAAAGGGAAAATAGATGAAATTGAAAAGCTTGGATTAAAGTACCAAACTGAGGAAGAACAAAAAGCCATTCGGAGGCTGCTCCCTTTTTATAGAGACCATGAAATTGAAGCCTTTGAAGAGGGGAGAATATATTTTTCTACAGTACTGGATCAGTTAATCTTTTTACCTGTAACTGTAAATGGAAAGCCAGGAAGATTTTTGTTTGATACAGGTGCCATGGCCACGGTGATTAACGAGGATTTTTTACCTTTAGAAGAAAAAAACACTCTTATGCAATCTTTAAAAGCAGTAAATGCTTTAGGGGAGGAGATAAGGGGAAATTTAGTTAAAAAAATAAAGGAAATGACCTTTGCAGGGCTAAAAATTAAAAATAAAGAATGTATGATTTTAAAAAATAAGTATATGCGTTTTCCCCTTCACAGTGGAGAGATTATTGAGTTGGATGGGATTATAGGGTACGATATATTAAAGGATTTTGCTTGGCAAATTGATTTTAAAAAGCAATGTGTTAGGCGTATTAAGAGTAAAAATTATGAGAACAGAGCCTCCTTATATTCAGACTTTTTTCCTCTACTATGGGTTGAAATTCGTGGAAAGGTTATTCCCTTGGGTTTTGATAGTGGATCTAATCAAAGCATTTTAGTTAAAGATGCTTGGAAAGATTGGGAGAGGATTCATGTTGGAGGAAGGGAAAAAATGTTTGTTACCGGGGGAAATAGCCAAAAAATGTTCGGTTGGATAGAAAATGAAAAACTGAAATTTGATGGGCGTCAATTTGTTCATAAAAAAATAATACTAATGGAAAAGATGGCTCCAGTAGGATTTCATTTTAAAATTGAAGGAATTATTGGAGCAGATGCCTTTGAGAATCGGGTGATTGAAATAGATTTTCCCGGGGAAAGGCTTCATATTGGGGAGCGGCATTAGCCTGTAAATAGCAGGGAGGAGAAAAGGTGAAGCTGTTACATACGGCAGATTTACATTTAGGAAAAAAAATATACCAATTTTCTATGATTGAAGAACAAGAACATATATTGAATCAAATATTGGAAATTGCCCAAAAAGAGCAGGTGGAAGGGCTTTTGTTAAGTGGAGACATTTACGATAAGCCTATGCCTACGGAAGAGGCAGTAAGTTTGCTGGATCAATTTTTAGTAAAGTGTAAAAAACAACAGTTAAAAGTGTTGATGATTAGCGGAAATCATGACTCTTCTAAGCGACTGGCTTTTGGCAACAGGCTTTTGTTAGAGGAGGATATCTATATTTCCCCTGCCTTTACCGGGGAAATTCAGCCGATAACTTTGGAAGATGATTTTGGTGAAGTGAACTTTTATTTACTTCCCTTTATAAAACCCGGGCTAGTAAAGCATTATTACCCCCACATTCCGCCAAAAGACAGTTACCAGTGGGCTTTGGATACGGTAATAAGCCATTTACCCTTAGACCATGAAAAACGAAATATTCTTCTTTGTCATCAATTTGTATTAGGGGGCCTTACTAGCGAATCGGAAGAATTATCTGTTGGAGGCCTTGATCAAATCAGTTATGAAACCTTTAAGGAATTTGACTATGTGGCCTTAGGCCATTTGCATCAAAATCAAAAAATGTACGGAAACTATATTTGTTATTCAGGTTCTCCGTTAAAATACTCTTTTTCAGAAAAAAACCATATAAAAGCTGTAAACATGATTGATTTAAAGGAAAAAGGGAATTTACAAATAACTACTCTTCCCTTAACCCCCCTTCACGACTTGAAAGAGGTTGTAGGAACCTTTGAAGAGGTAATTAAAATGAAAAATCCTCTTTTACAGCAAAGTTATATGAGCATTGTATTAACTGACGAGGTGGAAATTCCCAATGGTTTTAGGCGCTTGGCAATACATTATCCTAAGTTGATGCAATTAACCTATCGTAACCGTCGCACAAGGCTGCTGGAAGAAGGAAGAGGAATAGGAGAAAATCCTCATTCAGCTGCAAGCCCTATAGAGCGGATGAAACAGCTGTACATAAAGCAAATGGGTAAAGAACCGGAGGAAAAACAAATGGCCTATTTAACCAAAACCATGGAAAAAGTTTGGGAGGGAGAAGAATGAAACCTATTCATTTATCCCTATGTGCCTTTGGCCCCTTTGAAGGAGAAGTGGAAGTGGATTTTCGCTCTCTTCAAGGGCTTTATTTAATTACCGGAGATACAGGTGCAGGCAAAACCACCTTGTTTGATGCTATTGCCTTTGCTTTATATGGGGAGGCTAGCGGAACCAATAGAAATGCCAAAATGTTTAGAAGTAAATATGCCAAAGAGGATACCCCAACCTATGTGGAACTAACCTTTAGCCATTTGGGAAAAAATTACATTGTTCGCCGAAACCCCAGTTATGAGCGCCCTAAAATAAAAAGAGAAGGCTTTACTACAGAGGAAGCATCTGCTACTTTTATGAAAGAAGGAGAAGAGCCTCTTGAAGGCACTACTCAGGTAAATCAAAAAATAGAAGAAATTTTAGGGGTAAGCCGAAAGCAGTTTATGCAAATTGCCATGATTGCTCAGGGAGAATTTTTAGAAGTATTATTTAGCTCTACAGAAGTACGTAGCGGTATTTTCAGAAAACTCTTTCAAACAGAAAAATATTTAAAGCTTCAAGAACAGGTGAAAAAGGATGCTTTACAATTAAGAAAAGAAGAGGGACTTCTCCAAGAAGAATTAAACAGGCTGTTTGAACAGTTTGAAATGGAAAAAGAAGAAGAGCTAGGGTGGCAAAGTTTGATGAATCCCCTGGCTAAACTGGAAGAAGAAGTTAAAAAAGAAGAGAAGGCAGAAAAAAGCCTGAAAAAAATTTGGAAAAAAAGCAAAGATGAAAAAGAAAAGCACTTGATATTACTGGAAAAAATTAAAGGCTATGAAAAAAACCATCACAGATATGAAGAGCTATTGGTAAAAGAAAAAGAAGAGAAAAAACACTATGACAGTATGGTTGAAAAAAACAAAGACCTTCCGAAAAAAGAAAGAGAAGTAAAAGAAAAAG
>CAZEIB010000062.1:10276-10576 GCA_964511785.1 uncultured Oscillospiraceae bacterium | reverse complement strand
AGGAAGCACGTAATAAATCATCAGAACCCTTTCAAAAAACAATTATTATAGGTAGTACCTTACTTAAATATAACATATATTTAGTAGAAAAAAGAGAAAAAGTAAAATAATACACTATAAAATATAGAGTAACGGCGTAATAACGAAAAGAAGTTAAGAAAAATGTTGTTTTTTTAACAATTAAAAACTACAGATATAATTATTAGCCGTTTAAAGGGCTTACAATGTAATTTAATTAAAAGCGGCTCCTCTTGTCCTGATCAATTTGCCAACGCTGTAGAACAAGCTGTAAACATTATT
>CAZEIB010000062.1:0-10255 GCA_964511785.1 uncultured Oscillospiraceae bacterium | reverse complement strand
GTACTGCTTGTTTCTTTGCCGGAAACTTTTCTACTATGAAATGTACTAACGCTTAAATTGTGAAAGAATGAGGAGAGAATAATGATGAAAAAACATAGAATACTTGGGGTTTTTATTCTTGTATTAGCCATGATGTCTTCTGTTTATGCTGCCACTTTTACCCCCGGCAGTTACGAAGGAGTAGGGGAAGGGCGTAATGGAGATATTAAAGTGTCTGTTACTTTAGACGATAAAGGAATTACCGCTATTGAAGTAGTAGAAGATGAAGAAACGGAAGGTTTCCGTGAAAATGCCTATGAAGGCATGACCAAGGCCATTATTGATGGACAAAGCTTGGCAGTAGACGCTGTTTCAGGGGCCACCTTATCCAGTAATGGTTTTGTTGTAGCTGTTGCAGATGCTTTAACCAAAGCAGAAGTAGACCCTACTGAACTGGGTTATGTACCACCTGCATTGCCTGAACCTTTTGAGCAAATTACAGAAACTGGTGCTGACAAAGAAGGGATTCGTAACTTCGAGTATATTACCCAAGGAAATACTTGTTCAACTAAAATTACCTTTGTGATAAACGAAGAAGAAATGACTGTATTTGACCTTAAAATCTACGATGGCTGTGATGGAAATGCCAGAGGTTTTTCTGCTTTAGCAGATGGAGAAAAACTGGACACAATTGTAGAACGTTTTACGGGAATTACCTGTCACGCTTCTGATGGGTCTTCTTGCCCAGACCAAGTTGCCAAAGCTTTAAATGAAGCAAGGTTTTTAATGGTGGGAGAAAGATTAGAAGTAAGTAAATAATTAAAACCAATAAAAAGATAAAAAAGGGTCGAGAATTCTCTACCCTTTTTTATTCTTTTATTTATAATCGCGCATTTTTATAAGCTTTACAAGATAAGCCGGTACTGTCTTTAAAAACTTTTGAGAAATAATGGGGGTTGGGAATACCTACTTTTTCAGCAACTTGGTAAATATGCAAATTTGTTTCGTTTAAAAGAGTTTTTGCTTTTTCAATACGGTAATCTGTTAGGTATTTAGAAAAGTTGATGCCTGTTTCTTGCTTAAATAGAAAACTTAAATGGCTTGGAGACAAATTAACCACATCCGAAGCACTGTTAAGGGAGAGGTTTTTTTGATAATTTTCATGTATATAAGCAATTACTTGGGAAATAACATTGGAGTAATACTGCCCATGGCTGGAAAGAAGATGGATAATAGAGGTAAAAAGATCGCTGATGAATTGGATACAAGCATTAATATTATCCATTTGGTTTGCATTGAGGTAAGAAAGTTGATCCGTATTTTTAAAATGATTTTCTAGTAAAGGATAAACCAGGGTGAGTTGTCTTGCGCAACTTAAAAAATCATTGAGAACTTCTTGTACAAAAGCCATGTCGCGTATGGGTGTTAAAGAAAGGAAAGTAGTTTTGATATAGTCAAGAAGCCGGGAAAGGTCTTCAGTAGCAACTAATTCGCTAATCCATTTTTGATTGACATGTATTTGCTGATGTGTAGGAGAAAAGTCTTTGTCGAAAAGGGAAAAAGAGCCGTTTGTAAAAAAACAATCGTTACAAGCAGTGAAAGCTTGTTTAAGTGATATAGGCAATTGATTAAAGTGATTTTGCAGGCTTAGCCCCATATGAAGTTGAAGGTTATAATATTGAAAGAGATTATTGGTGGCTACTTTGGCTTTATGATTTAATAGGGTAAAAGAATCAGAGGTTTCAAGAGGGCAGCAGAGCAAAACATAGAGAAAATTATCGATTTGAGTACTGACCAAAGTGGATTGGTGCCATAAATTTTCAAAAATGGAACGACTAAAGCGGTAGAAAGAAGGTTGACTTTGTGGTGAAAGGGTAGAGGTATTGCATTTACATAGAAGAGCAGCCAAAAGAGAGGATTGAAAGGGATTTTTCGGTAAAGGAAGATTGGTAACTCTTTTACTGGATAATAAAACACTTCTTAAGTATTCTTTTAAAGAGTGGTCCGGTCTATCCAAAAGAGAAGGCTCTACCTCGGAGGCAGAAAAAAAGGCTTGCTGAAGGGTTTGTAAAATATTTTTTTGGTTTAACTCACTTTTAAGCAAATAATTGTTAACCCCTAGCTTCATGGCTTTTTGTGCATAAGAGAAGTCGCTATGGTTACTTAAAACAATTACATGTAAAGAGGGCTTTTTATTTTTTAGTTTTTCAATAAGCTGTAATCCATCCATTTCAGGCATTTGAATATCGGTTAACAGAATGTCAGGGTCAGTTTTTTCAAAAAGAATCAAAGCTTCAGCACCACTAGAAGCTTCCCCAACAATTTCAAAGCCATGTTCATGCCAATCTACAGTCGCTCTTAAGCCAATTCGAACTAAATATTCATCTTCAACAATTAATATTTTTTTCAATGGAGCCCCTTCTTTCAAGTGTTTACACTAAGTAGGCAGTCATGGTAGTATGAGAAATATGATTTGTGCTTTAAATAAAGAGTAATTTAATGACGAGACACACTGAATACTATTGTATTATTATAACATGCGAGAAATTGAGGTGCAAGATAAGTGTACAAAGGATCGGTAAAGAGAAAAATATTTTTTGGGCTAATAACAATTTCCTTTGTGATTATGTGCATTATGATTGCAACTGTGTATCAGCAAGTATATAGCAATTTTCGGGATAATGAAATGCGTTATAATGTAGATGCCACCAACCACACGAAAGAAAAGTTTACTTATACCTTGGATTTGATTTATAAAACCGGGCAAAGTTTAAAAGAAAATAATGAAATAAAAAAAAGCTTAACGAAAACCTCTATAGAAGAAAACGAAATTAGCATATTAAAAAATCAAATTTCCCAGTTGTTAAATTCACATGTATACACCCTTTCCAATATTACAGGAATTCATATAGTAGGAAACCATCCATGGCAATTTTTTTCCAGTATCCCCTCTATTGATGAGGAAGAATTGCGTATGGCTTGCTTTGACTACTTTAATCAAAAAGATGGGAAAAGAATGCCTAACCGTTTTACAGGACAAAAAGAAATTGTTTATTACCCCGGGGTGGTTCAAAGGGTAATACAATATATGTTGCCCGTGTATGACGCTACCAACGAAAATTTGCAAGGAGTAATATTAATTGACTTAAGTTTTGGCATGTTGGAAGAGATGTTTTTGGCTTCTTCAAAACAAAGTGAGGATAAAGCCTTTGTGCTCCGATCTGATGGGGAAGTGATTTTTACTCATCCATATAATATTATTTTTGATTCGGTGGTTGAAGATTATCCTCATTTAAAGACTACAGAAAAAAGCCAGTTTGTGGGAACGGTTTTTTCTGTACCGATGTTGATTGTTTCAGAAATGATTGATAAAACTGATTGGCATATTGTACGTATGATGCCAATGAATCAAATAACCAAAAACACCAATGCCCTAAAGGAATCTATGAGCATTGTGGCGCTACTTTGTATGATTATTAGCATTCTTTTTTCAGGTATTTTAGCTCAGCTGTTAACAAAACCCATTACCAAGCTTCTAATAGCCTTCCAAAAAGCGGAAAAAGGCAATCTTTCTACCAGGGTTCACATTAAAACCAACGATGAATTGAGCCAATTAGGGGCAGGGTTTAATCAGATGATGGGGAAATTGGAAAAAGGAATAGAAGATCAGCTGGAAACACAAAAGAAAAAATCGGATATGGAGCTAGAAGTATTACAAGCTCAAATTAATCCGCACTTTTTGTATAATTCTTTAGACTCTATTAAATGGCTAGCCATGCTTCAAGGGGTAGAGAATATTGAAAGTATGACAGGGGCTTTAATTAGTTTGCTTAGGTATAATTTATCTAAAGATGGGATAGATGTAACCCTTAAAGATGAAATAGAAAGTGTGGAAAACTATATCACAATGCAAAAATATCGTTACGGAGATGTATTGATATTAAAAAAAGAAATAGATGACAAAGCTTTAGATTTTCCAATGCTACGTTTTTTGGTTCAACCTTTGGTGGAAAATTGCATTGTACATGGGTTTAATCAAATGAATAAAATGGGTGAGATTTTGATTAGAGCCACAGTGGTAGAAGAGCGCTTATACCTTTGGGTAATTGATAATGGAAAAGGGATGGATGTGGAAAAGGAAATGGAGCCAAAGGAAGGAAAAGATCGATTTAGTAATATTGGTATTGTTAATATTCAAGAAAGATTACGTTTACATTTTGGAAATGATGGTAGCCTATCTTATGAAAGCGAAAAAGGAATTGGAACTACAGCATTATTAATCATTCCCTTAAAGAGAAAAAACAAAACTATAGAATCATAAAAAACATAAGAAATCATAAAAAACATAAGAAATCGTAAAAAACCATAAGAAATCGCAAAAAACCATAAGTTAATAAATAAAAAAGAAGAAAGTGAGTGGAAATCAAAAAAAATCATATTGTATATTTATAATGGCTTTGGTATTTTAATGATAGCAATGATGTAAAGAGGCATCAAATCAATATTTTTTTTCGAAAGCTCATTAAAGAGACTTTTGAAAGAAGAAGAACTATTTATAAGGAGGAATACCCATGAGGAAACTATTATCCATTTTACTTGTGCTATGTTTATTTATTCCAGCCATTGGAGCATTAGGAGAAACCACGGCATACGACTGGAAAAAATATGAAGGTGAAACGATTCAAGTAGCATTTGTAGAACACACCACTTCCAATGCCATGATTAGCAAAATTCCTGAATTTGAAGCATTAACAGGAATTAAAGTGGAAACCTCAGTAACACCTGAAGCAAACTACTTTGACAAAGTAACCGCTGCCTTATCTTCTAGGTCAGGGTCTATTGACTTATTTATGTCAGGTGCCTATCAATTATGGGATTATTCTGCTGCAGGTTATGTAGAAGACTTAACCCCCTATTTAGAAGATGTGGATCCTGCATATGATGCTGGGGACTTAGTTGAAAGTGCTGTAAACGCATTGAAATGGGACGGCGTTCCCGGACACCCTGTAGGAGAAGGGGCTCAGTTGGCCCTGCCATTATGCTTTGAAATTTATACCTTAGCCTACAATAAAAGGGCTTTTGAAGAAAATAATTTAAAAGTTCCTCAAACCTATGCTGAACTGTTAGAAGTAAGTGAAGCGTTAAAAGAATGGAATGGTCCTGGTTCTTATGCCATTGGACTACGTGGTGCAAGGGATTGGGGAACCATTCATCCAGGTTACATGTCTACCTTTGAAAACTTTGGTGCAAAAGATTTTGAGGTGGTAGATAATAAATTGGTATCAAGGGTAAATAGCCCTGAAGCCATTGCAATGACAGAGTTTTGGGTGAAATTAATTGAAGTGGGAGGTGCTCCAAGCTGGTCTAAATATACTTGGTATGAAGCTGGTGCAGACTTAGGAGCAGGAAAAGCAGCAATGCTTTTTGATGCAGACAATAACTCTATTACTCAAAACTGGATTAAAGACGGGGTTCCTTCTTCTGCGGAAGCTGGAAATATTGCTTGGACTGTGATGCCTTTAGAAAAAGAAGGAGATACACCAAACTCCAACTACTGGATCTGGTCTATGGGAATGAACGCTGCATCAGATGCTAAAGGACCAGCTTGGTATTTCTTACAATATTTTACCAGTAAAGAATTTGCAAGCTATGCTTCTATTGAGGAGTACAACATGGATCCTATTCGTACATCTGTATGGAATGATCCTGCTTTTGTAGAAAAAATGAAGCAACATGAAGGATATATTGACAGTTACAACAAAACCATTGACCATGCTACCATTCTATTTACCCCTCAACCTGAATTTTTCATTACCACCACAGAGTGGGCAGCCACCTTGCAAGATATTGTGATGGGGCAGTATGGAAGCGTTGAAGAGGCCATGAATGCTTTAGCAAATAAAATTAATAGTGCTGTTGAATATATTGACCTAAGCGATTTTGAATAAGAAGTCTAAAAAAGACGAAGGAATAAAATCTACTCTGCCCCCCCACTTTGCGGTGGGGCGGGCAGACTTTTATTTAAAGGAGGAAAAAGCCGAATGCATAATAAAAAACAAGGGAAGTCGATGCAAGAGGTTAATTATAATCAGGTTCCCGCAAGCATCCGGCGTCGACCCTACTATGTAATATTGCCGGGATTAATTATTTTAATTGGAATTATGATTCCCTTTGTAATGGCCATTACCCTATCTTTTACCAGCTTTTCTTTTAAAGCACCAGTAACAAAGTTTGTATTTTTAAAAAACTGGATCAATATTTTAAAAGATAAAGAGTTTTACCATGCCCTTTGGGTTACACTACGCTATGCTTTTTTTGCAACAGCTACACAAATGTTAATGGGAACAGGAATTGCTTTATTATTGCGTAAAGATACAAGATTAAGTAGAGTATTAAAAGTGCTGTTTACTTTTCCACTAATGGTAGCCCCTGCTATTGCAGTACTTGTTTGGCAGTTAATGACCAGTAACTCTGTAGGGGTATTAGAAAAGTTTTTAAATGTATTAAATATTTATGATTTTCCTTGGGCAGCTAAAAACACCACTGCTATGTTTACGGCTGTATTAATTGATACTTGGGTAAATGTACCTTTTGTAATTTTATTGGTTTTAGCAGGAATCCAATCCTTACCCAAATCACCCTTTGAGGCGGCTCAAGTAGATGGTGCCAGTAGTTGGTTCACTTTTAAAACCCTAACATTGCCCATGCTTAAGCCCTTTATGTATATTGCCTTATTATTCAGGTTAATGGCTTCGCTACAAGAGTTTGGAATTATTTTTGCCTTGACCAAGGGAGGCCCGGGAAATACTTTGATGAATTTATCCCTTACAGGTTATTTAACGGGCTTTACCTACCAGCAATTAGGGAAAGCCATGCCTTATTTACTTGTACTTTGGGTTATTGTAAATATCAGCGCACGGTTTATTGTTAAAAGGCAACGTCAATTAACCCTTCAAGCAGCAGGAAGAGAATAGGAGGGAGAAAATGGATAAAAATCAAAAAATCATGTTGGAAAGATCACGTACAGCATCAAAATATCATCGTACTAATGAGATTCTTGGAGCCATCGGCCGAAATTTAATTTTACTGGTATTTGCCTCTTTTTCTTTGTTTCCGTTAATTTGGATGATAATTTGTACGTTTAAATCCGATGCTGAAATGTATACTACTATTTTTAGATTTACCCCAACTTTAAGCAACTACAAAGCAGTATTGGTTGGTACAGATTACTTTAAGGCTTTTTTACAAAACTTGGTAGTTGCAGGGGGAGCGGTGTTATTAACGGTTGTTGCAGGGGTGCCGGCAGCTTACGGCCTTGCAAGGTATAACTTTAAAAACAAGGAAGATATTGCTTTTCAAATATTGTCCTTTAAATTTGCTCCTGAAATTTTAGTAATTTTACCTGTTTTTTTAATTTTTCAAAAAATTGGACTATACGATACCTATTTTGGTTTAATTTGGGTATACCAGCTTATTACCATGCCTTTACTTATTTGGGTTGTACGAGGATATTTTGAAGATAT
Organism: uncultured Oscillospiraceae bacterium; assembly: GCA_964511785.1. GTDB lineage: Bacteria > Bacillota > Clostridia > Christensenellales > Aristaeellaceae > CAYFQH01. The sequence continues at coordinate 2,753 of CAZEIB010000062.1, read as the reverse complement.
TTCTGTTGAAATTGAACAGGCAGCCCAACTTGATGGGTACCGTTGGTGGGAAATTTTTCTGAAAATACTATTGCCCTTAATTAGGCCGGGCTTGGTTGCATCGGGTTTATTGGCTTTTATATTTGCTTGGAACAGTTTTACTTTTCCTTTAATATTAACAGGGTTTAATATTCAAACCATTACAATCACCTCCCTTAGGTATATTGCATCAGACTCTGTACATTATGGGCAGGTAGCAGTTGCTGCTTTGGTGGCAATTACACCGGAAATTATTGCTGCATTGTTTATTCAAAAGCACTTGGTGCGTGGACTAAGCTTTGGGGCTGTAAAGGGGTAAGAAGATGGCTAAAATAGAAATGATTAATGTAACGAAACGTTACGATAGGCTTGCAGCAATCAATCAACTCTCTCTTGAGGTGAAAGACAACGAATTTTTCGTATTGTTTGGTCCTGCTGGAGCAGGAAAAACCACTACCTTAAAATGTATTGCAGGCATTGAATTTCCTCAAGAAGGATTGGTGAAAATTGGAGATGAAATTGTTAACTTAATTGAGCCTGCAAATCGAAACGTATCTATGGTATTTGAAAATTATGCCTTATATCCTCATTTGTCGGTATACGATAACATGGCTTCCCCTATGAGATCTAAATTATACAGAAAAGACGAAGGAACCATTCGCCAATCCATTGATAAAGTAGCAAAACTAATGAAAATTGATCAGCTATATGATCGCAAACCCAGTCAACTTTCTAATGGACAACGACAAAGGGTTGCTATTGGTAGGTGTTTGGTAAGAGAACCTAATGTGTTTTTAATGGACGAACCCTTGGCTCATTTAGATGCTAAGCTGAAACATACCATGCGTGCAGAATTAAAAGAGATGCAGGAAGAATTTAACACCACCACCATTTACGTTACCCACGATTATATGGAGGCCATGTCTTTGGCCGATCGAATTGCTGTTTTAAACGAAGGGAAAGTAGTTCAGCTGGGAACGGCTCTTGAAATGTACTATACGCCTGGAAATGAATTTGTAGCAAAGCTTTTTGGAGAACCGGAAATTAATATGATTCCCGGTGAGTTTAAAATTGAAAACGGTACAGGAAGAATCCATACGTCAATAGGAATAGATTATGAAGTGGAAAGTGATGTAAAAAACACATTGGAGAAAGCTTCAACCTCGATGTTAGATATTGGAATTAGGGGAAATGATATTGCTTTTTCTTTTGAAGAGCAACCGGGCTTTTTGGGAGGGACTGTTTACGCCAATGAACCTATAGGAAACAAGGTGATTATGACAGTTCAAATGGGAGATGAAATGGTTCGTTTAGTGGCCCCAAATGATACCCGCGCTCAGTTAGATCAAAGGGTGTTTATAAAGTGGAATACCCAAAATGCTTTATATTTTAACAGAGAAAGTCAAAACTTTATTACCCGGCATAACATTGAAGAGGTAACAGGATATAAAGGAAAAAGGAAAGGAGGAGAACTATAATGGCACAATTAACATTAAAAAATGTATTTAAGCGTTATGACAATACCAATAAAAAAAAGAGAAAGTTAAATGATTATGCAGTGAATGATCTTTCTTTTGTTTGTGAAGATGGGGAGTTTATTGGTATTTTAGGGCCTTCAGGTTGTGGGAAATCGACAACCTTGAGGATGATTGCCGGGCTAGAAAAAATTACCCAAGGGGAAATATATATTGGGGATGTAAAAATTAATGATTTGCTGCCTAAAGACCGTAATATTGGCTTAGCCTTTGAAGATTACGCACTATACCCACCTTTAACGGTATACGAAAACTTGGCTTTTAATTTAAGGGCAAAGAAAGTTCCCTCCCAAGAAATAAAAACAGCCATTGATGAAGTGGCCCCCTTATTAAAGGTAGATGATTTGCTAGATATGAAACCTTTAGCCCTATCGGGAGGACAGAAACAAAGGGTTAATATTGCCAGAGCTATTGTAAGAAGACCGGGGCTTTTGTTGTTAGATGAGCCCTTATCTCATTTAGATGGGAAAATGCGTCAGCAACTGCGTTACGAAATTAAGAGAATGCATCATGAAATACAGTGTACAACCATTATTGTTACCCATGATCAAATGGAAGCGATGAGCTTAGCAGACCGAATTATTATTATGGATCAGGGAAAATTACAGCAAATGGGAACCCCCCTTGAAGTATACGATGACCCGGTAAATGTGTTTGTTGCAGGGTTTATAGGAGAGCCACCCATGAACTTATTGCGTAGCACCATTGAAAAAAGTCCTCATGGATATGTATTTACCTTTCAAGGAAGTAATTTGCAAATTCAAGTTCCTCTTCGCTATGAATCGGTGCTTCATGAAGGAATGGTAGTGACCTTAGGAGTTAGACCCGTAGATGTTATTATTGATCAAAGAGAAGAAGGCTCCGGATCCTCTATTCAAGTAGCCATTTATGAAGACTTGGGAGATGAACGAAGAATTAGCGTTAGAGTAGGGGAAAACCTATTAAGTTTGACCACAACAGATTCTGTTTATTATGAACGAGGAGATCAAGTAAAATTAAAATTTAACGCAGAACGGACTCATCTTTTTGATGTGGATACCGGCGAAAGGATTAGGCCCGAAAAATGAAACAGGGTTTTATAATAATAAGGGATCTTCTCATTCACCCGATAGAAACAGTGCAGAAAAAAGCTTTTGGGCAGCAAAAACTAAGCTTATGGTTAATTTCAGCACTGCCCATGGTAATGTTGTTAATTGCTAC
>CAZEIB010000061.1:6605-10735 GCA_964511785.1 uncultured Oscillospiraceae bacterium | reverse complement strand
AGTAAAGGATATGAATATTAAAGAAGTTTCTGCCAGTGTAGGCTATAAAAACCAGCATTATTTCAGCCGCGCTTTTAAAAACCATACCGGCCTTTCTCCAAAACAATTTCTCCAAAGCTTAAATAAATAGAAAAACACCTTTAGATTTTTCTAAAGGTGTTTTTATTTTAGTTCCAAAGTTTTTCGGGGTATAGCCCTTTTTGGTGAAAGCTGTTTAATGCCTCTTTCATTTTTGTCACATCTTCTGAATAAGTAATCCCATACCACTTATCCTCTGTTGCAAATACTTTTACTATAGCTTGTTTTTCTTCAAGCATTGTCTCTACTGAAAAAGGTAAGAAAAACTCAGATTTCATTGGGTTATTAGGCACTTTTTCTTTAAAAAAAGTTATAAAACTTTTTTCTAAAGCAGGAAGAATTTCTTTTGTAAACCCCCACATATTCATAGATACTATGGTCTCTTCTTCTAGCCTTACATAATTTTTTTTATCTTCTGTAAACATAGGTCCATCAACTGTTTGAATAATATGAACCCGTTCAACAATACTGGTTAAATAATCTTTTTCATCCCTTTGGCAAACCCCTCTTGAAACGGATCCACTCTCGCTTAAGGTGTTTTTTAAAAAATACCCTACCATGGCAAAGGCAGTTTCTTCTTGCTGGTTTTTTAAATGATTATATATTAACCTAAAGGCTTCCTGCCCATAATAGTCATCAGCGTTAATAACTGCAAAAGGCCCATTAATGAAGGATTTTGCTGCTAGCACCGCTTGTCCCGTTCCCCAAGGTTTGGTTCTTCCTTTAGGAACAGTTTCTCCTTTTGGAATATCTTCTTGTTTTTGATAAGCATAGGTAATTTTCATTTCACTGCCGATTCGTTTATCAATTAGCTCCCGCATTAAATTTTCATTTTCTTCTTTTATAATGATAACAGCCTCTTTAAAACCTGCTTTTTTTCCATCATAAAGGCTATATTCCAATATCCACTCGCCATTAGGTCCTATGGGAGTCATTTGTTTTAATCCTCCAAAACGACTTCCCATTCCTGCTGCCATAATGACCAATATCGGCTCTTTCATTTTTTTAGCTCCTTTTATTGGTGTATTGGTTAATTATGTTTACCATTTCATCCCATTTGTTTTCCATATCTTTTACTAAAGCAAATTGATTTCTGGCTCTTATTAAGTTTTCTTGGGGAAAACTGATTTTAAAGTAAACATCATTGTTTAAATAGTCTGCTAAAAAACGAAGCCCTGTTTCATAAGTAATCAGTTTTGCTCCTATGGGTAAAGAGTTAATTTCTTCTTTAGTTAAGGTTTTTGCTGTTTTTTCCAAATATCCCTTCGCATAGGCTTTAAACAAAGGTAGACTTAGGGAAACTTTGTCTACATCCATTTCATTTTCTACTGCGGTATTTGCACCAAAGCGAATTGCATCACCAAAGTCAAAGGCTGCCAATCCGGGCATTACTGTATCTAAATCAACTACACATAGGCCTTTTCCTGTTTCCTTATCAATAAGCACATTATTAAGCTTCGTGTCGTTATGGGTTACCCTTAAAGGCAAGGTACCTTTTTCAAGTTTTTCCATTAAAATACCAGCTTTTTCAAAGCGCTCTTTTGCAAAATCAATTTCTTCTTTTGCATTTGTCAATCGCTCTTCACTTGCATTTTTTATGGCTTTTTTTAGTTGATCTACCCGTGCAGGGGTATTGTGAAAGTTTTCAATGGTTTCATGTAACTCTTTTGCAGGAAATTCACTTAAGCTTTGTTGAAAGTCTCCAAAGGTTCTTGCCGCTTCATAAAAAACCTCTTCATTTTCTGGCAACTGATACGTAATGGTCTCATCAATAAAAATATAATTACGCCAAAAATCTCCTTTTTCGTCAATAAAAAAAGCTTTTCCCTCTTTGGTTGGTACTACGGTCATCACTTCACGCAAAACATTTCTGTTTTCTTTGGCCATTTTTTCTTTTAAAAAGCCGGTTACTTTAATAATGTTTTCCATCACTTCTTTAGGCTTTGGAAAAACATTTTGATTAATACGTTGAATTAAAAATTTTTCACCTTGATCTTCTACATAAAAGGTATCTTGAATATGGCCGCTTCCATAAGGGATGAAAGAAATTTCACTATTTGAAAAATAGGCACTTTTTACTGAAAAAGGTATTTCAATTGATTTTTTTGACAAAATAGAATCTCCTTTCTACTTGCTTTTATAGGGTAATTATATCATACTTTATTTATCCTTTCACCTATCTATCTTTCCAAAACTTATAGTAACTTGTTTCTTTTTTTAGATAAATGATTTTTTTGGAGGATTTATGCTTTCTCGAACAAAAAAAGTTTTCTTTTTTCTACTGATCTTTACGCTTGGCTTCTTTCCTTTTACAACTTCTTCTAAAGAATTCTCCTTCTCTTGCCAAGCCAAAAAGGGATTTTTTGCCACTGCCTTTTCCGGAGAATATGGGGATGTCCTTCGAAACAAAATAGTTCGCTGGGAAAAAAATATTGTTTTTTCTTTAGAAGATTATTTTACCCAAGCTGATACCGATCACCTTATCGCTTTTTTAAACCTGTTACAAAACGAAATTCCCTCCCTCCCTCCTCTTCTTTTTTCAAGCTTAAAAGAGGAAGCGAATGTACATATTCACTTTATACCTCAATCACAAATGCCACTCCTTGAAAAAAATTACATTCCAAATAATCAAGGTTTTTTTCATTATAAATATCAAAATCATCATATAGAAGAAGGCATTATTTTAATCGATTCTTCCCTTGCAGATTCACAAAAAAGAAATGCTATTTTGGAAGAAGAAATTGTTAATCTGCTAGGTTTAGGAAATGATTTAACCTTTTTTTTAGATAGTATCTTATATGAAGGTCCCCAAAAACCTGTAAATGCCACTGAGCTTGATTATGAGATGTTAAACATTTTATACCATCCGAATATAAAACCTGGTATGAAAAAAGAAGAGGTGCAATCTCTTCTTTTTTTACAATAATCATTATTCTTTATTATTTCCTTGACGAACCCTTACTGTTATGGGTAAAATATAAATAAGAAATCCTCGATAAGGGAGATACAAATGAAAAAAGAGCCAAAGAAATCTCACTCCTCCCCTATATCAACCAACAACAATGTAGTTGACAATGTGCAAAAACAAATGCCCACAGACGATGCCTTAGCTTCTATGCTTTCAATTCTCACTGCCATGGCTGACTCTACCCGGCTTAAAATTCTTCTTGCTCTTAGGGAGCAAGAACTTTGTGTATCTGATTTATGTGAAGTTTTAAATATGTCTCAAAGTGCTGTAAGCCACCAATTACGTACACTTAGAAATGCCTATTGTGTAAAATCTCGCAGAAGTGGCAAATTGGTTTTTTACTCCTTAGATGACCACCATGTAGATCAAATTCTCTCAGTTGCTCTCTCCCATGTTTATCACCAATAAATGTTAGGAGGTCTTCCAATGATTTACACATTATCTGCCTCTAAAGAAATTGCCTTGTTTAAACAAGGTAAAAACCGCCATGCATATAAACTTTTTGGTGCACATCCTGTTACGCATAAAGGTGTAAAAAGTTGGCGTTTTGTTGTTTGGGCCCCTAATGCACAGCAAGTTTCTTTAGTTGGTGAATTTTGCAATTGGGATACTGCCAGTCACCCAATGGTAAAAACCGTTGACGGTATATGGGAAATATCTTTACCTAAAGAATATTTTTCTTTAGCAAACGCCCCTCCTTCTGATAATCCTTTTCGTGCATCTTTAGATACTTATAAATATGCCATTTTAGGTGCTGATAACACTTGGCATTATAAAGCAGATCCTTACGGATTTTATAGTGAGTTGCGTCCAAACACTGCCAGCCGCTTATATCATTTAGACGAATATCAGTGGAATGATAGTAAATGGATGGCAAACCGCAAAGATTGGAACCCTTATAATAGCCCTATTAATATTTATGAAATCCACTTAGGCTCTTGGCGCCGTCATGAAGACGGATCTTTTTATAGCTATGAAGAAATTGGCAAAGAGCTCATTCCTTACCTAAAGCAAATGCACTATACTCATGTTGAAATTATCAGTTCTGTAACTTGTTGTACCGATAGACCAACAATAACTTTTG